>JAEYTU010000649.1 GCA_023433825.1 Planctomycetota bacterium | reverse complement strand
GTTCAGGATCTTCGCCGTCTCCGCCATGAAGTGGACGCCGCAGAACACGATGACGTCGCAGTCGTCGGCGTCGCGAGCGCGCTTCGCGAGATCGAGCGAGTCGCCGAGCGCGTCGGCGACGTCTTGGATGTCGGCGTCCTGGTAGTAGTGCGCCAGCACGATCGCGCGGCGTTCGCGTTTCAGCCGTTCGATCTCGGCGAACAGGTCCAGGCGTGGGTCGATCTTGGTCGCGGTCATCGGGCGAGCATCATCGGCCGCACGAATGAGGGCGTCGAGAGCCGCGACGCGCGGCGCGCGCTCGGCGCGTCGGGTCGCGTCAGCGTTTCGACGACTTGCGCGCTTTCGCCGCGGGCTTCGCCGCCGCGTCGGTCTTCTTCGCCGCCGCGCCACCCGAACGTCCGCGCGACGCCGTCCGCGTCTTCTTCGCCGGTCCGCGCGCCGCGCGTGCGGCGAGCAGTTCGACGGCGCGCACCATCGTCAGCTCTTCGATCTTCTCGCCTTTCGGAACGGTCGCGTTCGTCGTGCCGTCGGCGATGTAGGCGCCGTAGCGGCCGTCGAGCACGCGGACCTCGGCGCCGGACTCCGGGTGTTTGCCCAGTTCGCGCAGCACCTTCGTCGTCGCGCTGGCGCCACCGCGACCGCGCGCGGCCTTCGGCTCGGCGAGGACTTGCATGGCGCGTTCGAGCGTGATCGTCAGCAACGACTCGTCGGGCGGCAGACTGCGCGTCTCGCTGCCCCACTTCAGGTACGGGCCGTAGCGACCGTTCGCGGCCAGGATCGGTTCGGCCTCGGTCTTGCCCGTCGGGACGGCGCGGCCGACTTCGCGCGGCAGCGCGAGCACCGCGAGCGCTTGCTCGAGCGTCACGGTCTCGGGCGTCATGTCCTTCAGCAGCGAGGCCATCTTCGGCTTCTTGTTCTTGCCGGCTTCCTCGGCCGTGCCGAGTTGGAAGTACGGACCGAAGCGCCCGGTCTTGACGAACACGTCGAGATTCGTCGCCGGGTCCTTGCCGAGGCTGCGCGGGCCGGCCTCGCCCTTCGCCAGCAGTTCCTTCGCCAGCTCCAGCGTCAACTCGTCCGGCGGCAACTCGTCGGGCAACGACACGCGCGCATCGGCACGCGCGAGGAACGGCCCGTAGCGGCCGACGCGAACTTCGATCCCGTCGTCCGGCCAGTGCTGGACGCGGCAGATCTCCTGCGGCGCGATCTCCGGGTCGACGTCGACGAGCGTTTGCGCGAGGCCGGGCTTGCCGTTGCCTGAGTAGAACGCGCGCAGATACGTCAGTCGGTTCTGCTTGCCGGTGCTGATCTCGTCGAGGTCGTCCTCCATCTTCGCCGTGAACGCGTAGTCGACGAGGTGCTTCAGGAAGCGCTCCATCAACTGCACGACGGCGAACGCCGTGAACGTCGGAACCAGCGCCGTGCCCTTCTTGAAGACGTAGTCGCGCGCTTGGATCGTCTCGATGATCGACGCGTAGGTGCTCGGCCGACCGATTCCGCGCGCCTCGAGTTCCTTGATCAGGCTCGCTTCGGTCAATCGCGCCGGCGGCTGCGTCTCGTGCCCGGCGGCAACCAGCGCTTCGGTCGACAGTCGCTCACCGGTCGCGACGTTCGGCAGCAGGCGTTCGGCGTCGGCGATCGCCTCCTCGGCGTCCTCGTCGTGCTCGACGTAGGCGAGCCGGAAGCCCGGATACTCGATCGTCTTGCCGGTCGCCTGGAACCGCGCGTCGTCGACGGCCAGTGTCAGCGACGTCCGCTTGCCGCTCGCGTCCTTCATCTGGCAGGCGACCGTGCGCTTCCAGATCAGGTCGTAGACGCGGCGTTCGTCGTCGCCGAGTTCGCCGGCGACCTCCCGCGGATGACGGAACGTCGCGCCGGCGGGCCGGATCGCCTCGTGGGCTTCCTGCGCGTTCTTGACCTTCGTCTGGTAGGTGCGCGGCGCGTCCGGGAGGTGCTGCGGGCCGTACTCGGTCGCGATCAGCTTGCGCGCGGCGCTCAACGCCTCGGCGCTGAGCGTCGTCGAGTCGGTGCGCATGTAGGTGATGAAGCCGTTCTCGTAGAGGCGCTGCGCGGCGCGCATCGCGCGTTGCGCCGTGAAGCGCAGCTTGCGACCGGCCTCCTGCTGCAACGTGCTGGTCGTGAACGGCGGCGCCGGCCGCTCGGTGTACGGCTTCTGTTCGAGGCTCTCGACGATCGCCGGCTTGCCGGTCAGCCGCTGGACCAGCGCGTCGGCGGCCTTCGCGTCGAGGTGCAGGAGCGCCGACTGCTTGTCGAGCGTCTGCGCATTCGCGCTCTTCGCCTGCCGAAGTTCCCCCGTGTCCGGATCGAAGTCCTTGCCGATCGCGATCCGGCGCCCGCCGACCGACATCAACTCGGCGTCGAACGGCGGCTTGTCGGCGACGTCCTTGTGGCCGCCCTGTGCGAACGTCCCAGTGATCCCGAAGTACGACGCCGACTTGAACCGGATCCGGTCGCGCTCGCGATCGACGATCAGTCGGATCGCGACGCTCTGCACGCGTCCGGCCGACAGCTTCGGCTTGATCTTCTTCCACAGCAGCGGCGACACCGAGTAGCCGTAGAGCCGATCGACGAGGCGGCGCGCTTCCTGCGCGTTGACGAGGTTCTCGTCGATCTCGCGCGGGTGCGCGAGCGCGTCGAGGATCGCCTCCTTCGTGATCTCGTGGAACACGAGCCGGCGGATCGGGACCTTCGGCGCGAGCACTTCGCGCAGATGCCACGAGATCGATTCCCCTTCGCGGTCTTCGTCGGTCGCGAGGTACAGCTGGTCGGCGTCCTTCAGCAGCGCCTTCAGTTTGCGGATCTGTTCGCGCTTCTCCTTCGGAACGATGTAGAGCGGCCGGAACTCGTTGCCGACGTCGATGCCGAGGCGCGCCCACTTCTCGGACTTCAGTTCTTCGGGGATCTCCGCAGCGTTGCCTGGGAGGTCGCGCACGTGCCCGATGCTGGCCTCGATCACGTACTCGGAGCCGAGGAATTTGCCGATCGTCCGAGCCTTTGCAGGCGACTCGACGATCACGAGGGCTTTCCCGGCTTGCTTCTTGGATGCCATCAACCGTCCTGAAGGGGGGGCGTCTTATGGACGGGTCGGTCGTGCGATGTCAAGCAAGGACGTCACGCGCGACGCTGCGCGTCGTTGTCGTTCGCTGTCGCATCGACCTATCGTGCGAGCATGAGCACGAGTGACGAGAAGCTCTCGGCGACACCGACGAACGTGCTGCCCGACTCGCTCGAACTGCGTTGCGGCAACTGAAGGATGACGTCGGACACTGCGACTGCGCTCGGCCTGCTCCGGATCGGGGAACGCGAGACCGTCGTGACCGAGACCGACGGTGTGCCGACGCTGATCAACCAGTTCTGGGGCACGCGTCAGCGCGAAGGCCACTCGCTGCAGGAGGTCAGCTACCGCGCGTGCTTCAAGCCGGAGCTGCCGCGGTTCTTCGTCGAGCGGTTCAGCGCGCCATCCGACGTCGTCTACGACCCGTTCATGGGGCGCGGCACGACGCCGATCGAGGCGCTGCTGTGCGGCCGCGTGCCGTTCGGCAACGACGTCAACCCGATCGCGCGCGTCTTCTGCGAGCCGCGCCTCGCGCCGCCGCGGCTGTCGGCGGTGGTCGACCGGCTGAAGGCCATCCCGCGCGACGGCGCCGAGCCGGCTCCCGATGAACTGCTCGTCTTCTTCCATCCCGACACGCTGCGAGAGATCGCCGCGCTGCGCGATCACCTGCTGCGTCGCGAGCGCGACGGCACGCTCGACGCCGTCGACCGCTGGATCCGGATGGTCGCCGCGAATCGGCTGACCGGACACTCCGACGGATTCTTCTCCGGCTACACGATGCCGCCGAACCAAGCCGTCACGATCGGTGGGCAGAAGCGGATCAACGAACGTCTCGGTCGGACGCCGCCGTACCGGCGCATCGACGAGCGCATCGTGCGGAAGTCGAAGCAGCTGCTGGCCGACGTCGGCATGTTCGAGCCGGCTGCCGAACTGCGGGAACGCGCGCAGCTGTCGACCGGTGACGCCGCGCACACGCCGGGAATCGCCGACGAAGCCGTCGCGCTGATCGTCACGTCGCCCCCGTTCCTCGACGTGATCGCCTACCGGCACGACCACTGGCTGCGGTCGTGGTTCTGCGGGATCGATCTCTCGACCGTGAAGATCCCGCTGGCTCGCAACCTCGCGAGTTGGCGATTGCAGATGACCGACGTGTTCCGCGAGTTGCATCGCGTGTTGCGGCCCGGTGGGCACATCGCGTTCGAGGTCGGCGAGATCCGCAACCAGGGGCGCCGTGACGGCGGAATGCGCCTCGAAGAGACCGTGCTGCCGTGCGGTCGCGACGCCGGTCTCGAGCCGGTCGCCGTGCTGATCCACGACGCGACCTTCACGAAGACGGCGATCTGTTGGGGGATCGAGAACAACCGCGGCGGCACGAACACGAATCGCGTCGTCCTCTTCCGCAAGTCGTCCGGATAGACGAGAGGGGTCGTCCGACAGGCCGACGCACCCATCGGCTACGGTCGCGCCCTTTCGCCGAAACCGATCCATGAAATCACCGCTCCCCTCTCTGTTCGTCGCTCTTCCACTCGCTGTGCTGTGTTCGGCCGTCGCGCCCTCTGCCGCGCTCGTCGCGCAGGACGACGTCGTCGAGACCGTGCGCCCAGAGTCCAAACCCGCACCGAAACCCACGCCGAAGCCGCAGGTCCCGTTCCTGCGTCTCGAAGGCAGCTATCGCGATCTCCCCGAGGCCGGCGCGGGACTGATGGACTTGCTGTCCGGCGGCGGCGGGAAGCCGAAGTCGTTCTACGGACTGCTGACGAAGCTGAACGAGCTCGCCGACGAGAAGGCCACGACGCCGGTGCTGTTCGACCTGACCGGCGCGCCGTCGATGAACCTCGCGCAGACGGCCGAGCTGACGCGGGCACTGCGTGCGCTGTCGGCGAAGCGGAAGACCGTCGCCTACGTCGAGAACGCGAGCCTCGTCGAGATGCAGGTCGCCGCTGCGTGCGATCGCGTCCTGATGGCCGACATGGGAATGGTCGACCTTCGTTCGCCGTCGATGAACGTGCTGTTCCTGAAGGACGCGATGGACCTGCTCGGCGTCCAGATGGACATCGTTCGCTGCGGTGACTTCAAGGGTGCAGTCGAGCCGTACGTGCTGTCGTCGATGAGCGGCCACCTTCGCGAGCACTACCGGTCGATGCTGACGACGATGAACGACGATCTCTGCACGCGTCTCGCGGCCGGCCGCAAGACGACGCCGCAGAAGATCCGCGAACTGCAGGGGCAGCGGCTGCTGACGGCGGCGCAGGCGAAGGCCGCCGGCCTCGTCGACCGACTCGTGCCGTGGTCCGGTGCCCACGCGGCGCTGACGCTCGACCTCGGAGCGACCGACGTCGCATTCGTCGATGCCGGCAAGGAGAAGGCGAAGAAGCCGATGAACCCGCTGACGATGCTGACCGAGCTGTTCGCGCCGAAGCGCGAGAAGGAGATCGAGGTCGACACCGTCGCCGTGCTGCACCTGTCGGGTGCGATCGTCGACGGCGAGAAGGCGTCGCCGGGCAGCATCGTGTCGGGCCCGACCGTCGCGTCGGTGCGCAAGCTGGCCGAGAACGACGCGATCAAGGGCGTCGTCGTCCGGATCAATTCGCCCGGTGGTTCGGCGACGGCGAGCGAGGCGATCCTGCTGGCGCTGCGCGACCTGTCGGCGAAGAAGCCGGTCGTCGTCTCGATGGGTGAGCTGGCCGCGTCGGGTGGGTACTACGTGACCTGCTTCGGACGGCCGATCCTCGCCGAGGCCTCGACGATCACCGGTTCGATCGGTGTGTTCGGGATGAAGCCGAACGCCGGCGCGCTGATGCGCCGCGTCGGACTGCGCTTCGAACAGATCGCGCTCGACGAAGCCGCGTCGATGGACGCGATCGACCAGGGTTGGAACGACGACGCGAAGTCGCGGATGCAGGCGTTCGTCGACTCGATCTACGAGCGGTTCATCGCGCACGTCGCGTCGTCACGGAAGCTGGACGCGAAGGATGTCCTGCCGCTGGCCGGCGGCCGCGTCTGGTCCGGTGCACAAGCCGTGCAGAACAAGCTCGTCGACCGGATCGGCGGACTCGACGACGCGCTGGCGATGGTGCGCGCCGAGGCCAAGCTCGGCGACGACGTCGAAGTGCAACACCTGCCCGAACCGAAGGGTCTGTTCGAGTCGCTGGCCGCGTCGTTCGGCGGCGATGCGTCGGCGACGACCTTGCCGGCGGCCGTCCTGCCGGTGCTGCGCGAGTTCGCCGACCTGGAGGGCGCCGTCCGCTTCCTGCTCGACGCCGCGAAGGACCGCACGCCGCGCGTCCACGCGCGGTTGCCGCTGACGCTGACGGTGCGGTGAGCGCGTTCCGGTGACGTGCGACCCGCCCGCGACTAGCGGGCGGTCATGAGTCGCCTCGCCCTGTCGCCGTGGATCCTTGCCTGCCTCGCGACCGCGTCCGCCGCGGCGCAAACCCAGTTCTCCGCGGCACTGGCGCGACCTTCGCCGTTCGGCAGCGACGTCGTCGGATTCGCCGCGGCGGCGGGTGACCTCGACGGCGACGGCGACACCGACTTCGTCTTCGCGACGCACACTGGGGTGCGCGTGTTCGTCCGGGAGGCGGCGGGGTTCCGCGACGTCTCCGCGACGCTGCCGCCGACGAATGCGCCGTTCGGCAGCGTTCAGTTGGTCGACGTCGACGGGGACCGCGACCTCGACGTCATCCTGCTGGCGCATCCGAGCTTTGGCGCGACGGCGCTGTCGACGCTGTGGCGCAACGACGGCCGGATGCAGTTCACGGCGCGCCCGACGGCGTTCCCGGCCGGAACGAACGCCGTCTCCGCCGCCGTCATGGACGTCGACGGCGATGGCGACCTCGACGTCGTGACGGCGTCGTGGGTCGTCGGCGCCGGGCGTCTGGTCGCGCTCGGCAACGACGGAACGGGAACCTTCACGCCGCTCTTCCCCGCGGGCTTTGCCGTGCCCGCCGGATTCGTGACGGCACTCGTCGCGGCGGATCTCGACGGCGACACCGACGTCGACCTCGTCGTCGGCGGATCGCAGCAGCTCGGGTGGCTCGAAAACCTGCGCGGCTCGTTCGTCTACCGGCCGCTCGCGCTCGACACGGCGCAGGTCGTCGCGGTCGGCGATCTCGACGGCGATGGGTTTCCGGAAGTTGCCGCGTCGGGATCGCTCGCGCAGGCCGTGCTGCTGTACCAAGGCTCGGCGCTCGGACCGCGTCGCGCGCAACCGACGTTCGGCCCGGTCACGGCGCCGGCGTTGCTCGCGTTCGTCGATGTCGACGGC
>JAEYTU010000366.1 GCA_023433825.1 Planctomycetota bacterium | reverse complement strand
CGAACGGACGAACGCCGGCGTCGCCGAGTTCACGAAGACGCTTCTCGCGCAGCGCGAATGGATGCCGGTCCTGCAGATCGGTGGGACGCGCGTCGCTCGCGCCTCGTTCGACGCGAGCGGGACGGTCGATCCGAACCCCGCGCTCGACGGCCGTGCGAAGGTCGGCCGCGGTGTCGCGAGTGGGTTTCGCGGCCTCGGTGGGCTCGGCGGCGGCGACGACGGTCCGACACCGCAACTGACCGCGCTGTGGATCGAGTTCAGGGTCGATGCGCCGGGGCTCGCTGCGGTCGTCGCGCGGCACGAGGTGTTCGACCTCGTCGGGCCGGCGACGCGAGCGAGCGCCGCAGCCTTCGACCTGACGCTCGACGACGCCCAACGCATCGAACGTGCCGTCGCGCTGCTGCCGGAGACCGAGATCCTCGTTCTCGCGTGCGGGATCGACGGCGCACTCGCGGCTCGCGGCGACGTCGAGTCGCTGCTGTCGCTGCAACGCGCCACGGCAGCGCTGCGCCACGCCGAGTCCGAGCGTTCGTTCGCCGAGGCGGCGAACGCGATCGCGACGGCCGGACTGCAGGTGTCGGTGCCGCTGCGCTTCGCAGTGTTGCGCGACGCGCTCGCGACCGCGATGGACGGGACGTTCGTCGATCGTCCGAACGTGGTCTGCCATCGCCGCCGCACGCGGTTCGGCGCCGATGGAATGCCGCACACGGCGTCGATCGTCGACCTCGTCGTCCACGAGGTCGCGACCGATGCCGGTGATCCGACGGCCGCGCGACGCGCGCGCCTGCGACAGAGCATCGTCGACACGGTCGTCGAGCAGGTTGCCGTCGCCGGTGCCGCGTTCGACGGCGCGACGACGCCGTCCGTGTTCGAGCGTGCGCTCGGCATCGGCGTCCCGATCGTCGTGCTGCGAAGTCTCGGCGATGTCGCCACGCAGACCGCCGACTGGTCGAGAGATGCGATCGCACGGGTCGGCCTCGATCTCGCGAATGGCCACGTCGTCGTCGCCCCACGGCAACCGATCGCGATCGACGGTCGGCCGCGCGTCGGCTGGTGGCGCGTCGACGCACGCAGCGGCAACGCCGTCGGCGTGATGGACACCGGCTTCCGGCAGGGCAACGCCGAGTACGACGAGACGACGGCGATCACGACCGACGTCCAACGCGCGCGACGGTTCCTCGACTGGTTCCAACGCACCGGCTCACGCCAGATCCACCGCGACCTCTACCGCGATCCGGGTCGCTACGGCATCCAGGAGCTTCGCCAGATCGAGCATCTGCAGGGCCTCGTTCGATCGTTGCTCGCGGAGGCGCAGTACTTCGGAGTCGGAATCTGATGTCGCATCGAACGTCGGTCGCGTTGCTGTTCGTCGCCGTCGTCGTGGGTCTCGGCGCCGCGCCATCGCACGCGCAAGGCGAAATCCTGGCGACCGTCGATCTCGCCGAGCGACTCGTTGCCCATCGATCGTCGCCAGGGGCCGTCGTCCACGGCGGCGCGGCGCGGCTCGCGACCGTGGTCCGCGAACGGCGCGAACGCGGCGCAGTGTTCGTCGACGTCGGCAACGCGCTGTTCGGCCCAGAACCGGGCAGTCGCGTCGGCGCGACCGGCGCCGAGGCGTTGGCACGGATCGGCGCCGATGCGCTGAACGTCGGCTGGCGCGACTTCCGTCATGGGAAGGCGGCGACGCTCCGACTCGTCGAGGCGCACGCGTTGCCAGCGATCTCGTGCACGCTCGTCGACGCAGCCAACGGCGACCTGCTGTTCGCTCCGTTCGTCGTTCGCCGGATCGGCGGCGTCGACACGGCGATCCTCGGCGTCACCGAGTTCGTCGCAGGCGTCGTCGACGCACCGCACCTGCGCGCGCAGCTCGACGGAGTGCGGTGCATCGATCCGGCGATCGCGATCCAGCAATGGCTGCCGAAGGCGCGAGCGCAGGCGAAGCGCATCGTCGTCGCGTTCTACGGCTCCGCGTCGACGGCTCGCGCCGTGCAGGGATGGCTCGCGGTCGAGACCGATCTACTGCTCGTCGGCGGCAGTGCTGCGAGCGATGTCGTCGTACCGCCGTTGGTCGGCGTCGACGTCGGTCGCGCGTTCGTCAGGCGCGTCGTCGTTCCAGCGGCCAGCGGCGATTCCGTGCGCACCGACGATCTCGCCCTCGACGCGTCGATCGCCGAGGACGCCGCCGTCGCGGCTGTCGTCGCCGTCACGACGCCGACCGAGACGCAGCCACGCGCCGCGGCTTCGCCGCGCATCGTCCCGGTGCCGGTCGCCGGAGGCTCCGTGCGCATCGATCGCTCGGCTCGTAACCGCGGCATCGAGATCGACGTTCATTCGGCGTCGCTCGTCGATCGCTACGCGGAACTTGGATCCGACGGCGCTGCGGCGCTTCTCGTCGTCGACGTGTCGGTCGAGAACGTGCTGCCGCTGCAGTACGTGCGCGATGCGCGCATTCCGACGGCGTATCGGATCCCGCGGCTCGCCGACCACGTCTACGTCGTCGTCGACGGCTCCCACCTCGGACGAATCGCGCGGCGGGACACGACCGGCGTGACCGACGCTGGAACGCCGCCAGGCCACCTGCCACTGACCGATTTCGGACTTGACCGACTCGGTGCGCGCATGCGCGGCAACGTCGTGTTCGCGCTGCCGCACGTTCCGGCGTCGTCGATCGAACTCCGCTTCTACGACTTCGCGCACGGGCACGTCGCGATCCTGCTCGCCGGGACGCCGCCGGCCGAGGTGCCACCGATCGTGCCGATGCAGCACAACGAAGTGCTCGAAGCGACCGTGCACGGAATGCGCGACGTCGCCGATCCGGCGCTCGCCGGCCGCGACGACGTTCGCTGCGTCGCGATCGACGTCCGTGCGCTCAGCCGCTTCACGACGAACGCCGACGCGACGGCGTTCGACCCGCTCGCGAAGGCCGGCGCGCGCATCGACGTCGGCACGGTCGCGGACGCGAACGAACTGCCGCGCTACACGCAACTCGTCGTCGACGGCGTGCACGCATTCGCACCCTTGCCCGACGCGTCGATCGGTGCGGCGCCGCGGTTCCTGCCGGACCTGCGGACGGGCGGCGAGTTGCGATTCGTCGTTCCGACGACGGCGGCGAGTCTCGCTCTGCGCATCGAGATCCCGAATGCGCGCGACCCGTCGGGGCGTGCGCTGCGGCCGAATGCGCTGGAGTTCGTCCTGCGCGGCGACCCGGCGGCGGCGAGCGCGGCGCACGTGGGCATGCCAGCGATCGTCGGCGCGAAGGACGACGCACTCGCCGTCGACGTGCTCGACGTGCGGCGCGATGCCGCGGCGGTGGACGGACGACGCGGCGTCGTGCTGCGCATTCGCACGACGAACGGCGGACGCCAAGGCGAACTGCTGCAGCCGTTCGCGCAGTGGCAGCTCGTCGCCGAGTCCGGGGCGACGTTCGCCGTTGCGCCAACCACGCGTGCGCTGCCGCTCGCCCCGACCGAGGTGCTGTGGATCCCGACCGGTGCGACGCGGGTCTTCGAGCTCGCATTCGACGCGCCGGACTCGCTGGCGCGCCCGCGTGTCGCGTATCGCGGGTTCACGACGGCTGCCACGATGACGTTGCCGCCGTTCGCCGGTGCCACCGTCGACGTGACTCCGGCCGAAGCGCCGGTCGCAGTTGCGCCGACGACGCCGACGCCTGTGCCGGCGCCAGTGCCCGCGCCTGCGCCCGCGCCCGTGCCCGTCGCGACGCCGACGCCGTCCACCGTCCCCACCGCACCCACCGCTCCATCCGTTCCCACGCCGCAGCCCGTTGCACCACCCACGCTCGGACTCGCCGGCGTCGGACTGACCCAGCAACAGGTCAACGACGCGATCGACCGCGGCTCCGCGTGGCTCGCCGCGCGCGTCCTCGGCGAACACATCGCGAAGGGCGAGGCCGGCGGCGTCGCGGACGCGCACGCGCTCGCCGCACTCGCACTGTTGCACGGCGGGACAGAACGCCGTTCCGCCGAACTCGACGCGGCGCTGCGCAGCTGGCTGGCGGCAGTCCCGCTCGAGGCGATGACCTTCTACCAACTCGCACTCGTCTGCATGGTCGCGGAGTCACTCGAGGACGCGACCTACGAGGACAAGCTGAAGCTCGCGGCGCGGATGATCTTCGACTCGCAAGGGCCCGACGGAACGTGGACCTACTACCCGCCGGTGCCGATCCGCGCGCTGACGAGCGAAGGCGCCGATCGCCCACTGCGCGTCGTCGCCGGTCCGCGGCCGGGTGACGACGTCGAGTGGTCGCGAACGTTGCCCGAGGTCGCGCGTCCGGATGGCGACAACTCGGTCTCGCAGTTCGCGATCCTCGGCCTTCACGCAGCGGCGCGCGCCGGCGCGAAGATCCCGACGCAGACCTGGCAGCGCGCGCTCGACGCGTTCCGCAAGCGCCAGTGCGCCGACGGTTCGTTCTCGTACCAGACCGGACAGTTCGGCTACGGCAGCATGACGTGCGCCGGGATCTGCTCGCTCGCGATCTGTCTGCACCACCTCGGCGTTCGCGAGCCGGTGAACGATCCCGCCGTCCAGCGCGCGCTCGGATGGCTCGCCCGCGAACTGACGGTGCCGAAGAACCCGAAGTCGAACGAGTGGGACTTCTACTACCTGTACTCGCTCGAACGCGTCGGCCGGATCCTCGACGTCGAGCACCTCGGGCGACACGAGTGGTATCCGCTCGGCGCGCGTTGGCTCGTCGACAACCAGAAGCCGGACGGATCGTGGATCGGGTTCCACGGCCGCGAGCAGTACGACCTGCGGCTGCCGACGTCGTTCGCGCTGTTGTTCCTGACGCGGGCGACGCCACGCCTCGTCGAAGGTCCGCGGGTCGGCCCGGCCGTCCTGGCGACGCGCTTCGTGCCGTCGACGGATCTTCGGCTGTACCTCGTGCTCGACGCGTCGGGATCGATGCTGGAGGCGAACGCCGGTCGGACGAAGTTCGACGCCGCCCGCGAGGCCGTGCTCGGTTTGCTCGACGGCCTCGAACGCGCCGAAGTTGCACTTCGTGTCTACGGTCATCGCAAGCGCGCGATCGACGCCGGTGCCGACGACGACACGGAGCTCGTGCTGCCGCTGCGCGCGCTCGACGCATCCGCGTTCCGCGCGCGGCTGACGGCGCTGCGCGCGCGCGGCAAGACGCCGATCGTCAAGAGCCTGCAGGAGGCGCTGCGCGATCTCGGCAGCGGCGACGTCAAGCGACCGATCACGTTGGTCGTGTTGACCGATGGTGGCGACGACACGACCGGGCGGCGCGATCTCGACGCCGTCGCGGCGCAGGTTCGCGAGCGTCCGGGCATTCGGCTGCGTGTCGTCGGGTTCGATCTGAAGCGGCCCGACTGGCGCAAGCAGGTCGAAGGTCTCGCGCTCGCCGGCGGCGGTCGCTTCTTCGCCGCCGACGAGGCCGCGTCGCTGCTCGCTGAGTTGCGGACCGCGATCCTCGCCGAGCCGCGCGAGTTCACGGTGCTCGACACGTCGGGCGCGGTCGTCGCGCGAGGCCGCTTCGGCGACAAGCTGCAACTGCCGGCGGGCGCGTATCGGATGCGCGTCCCGTTCGCCGGTGTCGACCACGAGGTCGATGTCGTGCTCAGAGATGGGCGGACGACGGGTGTCGTGTTCGACGGGGGAAAGGTCGGCGGGTGAGTCTCGGCGTGGACGTCGGGGGTTGACGGGCTTTGGCGCGCATCGCGAGGATCCCGCCCACTCGTTCACCCGGAAGGAGGGAAACGTCCATGCGGTGTGCTCCGTCCCCCTCGTCGCCTCGGCAGTCACGCGGTCTCGCGTGGTGGCTGCTTTCGATCGGCGTCCTCGTTCCCCTCGTGAGTCGGCGATCTCCATGTCCTGAAGCCCTTCGGATCGCAGGGCCCAGGTGGTGTGCTCGACACCAACACGTTCGTCGGTGACCTGAGACCCGCAGGGACTCCTGTGGGTCTTCCGCTCTCGGAGTCGTCGTTTCTGATCACAGTGCCGATGAACGGCTTCCCCGATCCCGTCAAACGCCAGCACATCGTGCTGCTGCTTTCGACGACGCAGACCAGCTCGGCCGCCCGCCCCGAGGACCGAGAGTTTGGTCCACACGACTACCCCGGCGATCCGACGAACTTCGGCCTCTGGCCGTCGCCGTTTCCCGGCACCGGACTCGTCGAGGAGTTCGCGGCGATGAGCGCGAGTCAGGCGCCGTTCTACGTCGTCGCCGCGCACATCGTCCCGCGCACGTCGCACCAACCGCTCGTCGCAACGGCTCAGCGACTGCGCGAGCTGTGGCGTGCGACGCAGCTCGTCGTCATGGCTCACTACTTCCCGGTGCCGCACGTCGCACCGAACTGGACGCGATGCGTCTCGGGCACGTCGTTCGGCGGACTGACCACGCAGGTCGCGCTGCAACTGTGGCCCGACGAGTTTCACTCGGGCGTGTCGTTCGCGTTCAACGGTTCGTTGCGTTCGCTCCCCGAGGACCAGCGCTACTTCGACTTCCTCGTCGGTGGCGTCGGCTTCGCCGGCAGCGGCGCGGGTTACACGCTGCGGTCTGCGGTCGACTGGACGATCTTCACGCGGCTCGAGGACGTCGACTACCAAAGCCTGTCGATGGTCAATCGCGCGCACCGGCCGCTGATGAACGAGCGGCCGAGGCGACCGATGGTGCTGCTCGTCGGCGACGAGGATCCGGTCACGCACGGACAGGATTGGATCCAGACGTTCGCGGGGTCGACCGGACTTGCGCAGCCGTACTCAGTGCGGCGCTCGTTCACCGACGCGTTCGGGACCGTCGACGTCGACGTGCTGGTGATCGGGAAGTCGTGCCACGGCGGCGAGATCGGCGAGCTGTCCGAGCCGTTCCGCTTCCCTGGCGAGACGACATTCATCAACGACATCGGCGAGCCTGTGCGACGCATGGTGTTCGCCGCACACCAGCAGTGGGTGCAAGGGCGCGTGTTGCCGCCGCTGACGCCGTCGGAACGCAAGCTCCCGAAGGCACCGACGCTGACGACGGCCGACCCGTACGACCACGTGTTCGATCGGGGGTTCGCACGCAGTGCGCAGGCCGGCTCGGCGCAGTCGATGCTCGTCGAAGCAACGTCTGCGCAGGGATGGAACCGCTTCGGCAGCGGAACGTCGCTCGGGATTGGCGAATCGTTGAAGGTCGTCAAGCTGCCCGGCGACACCTACGCATCGATCTTTGCCGGCAGCGCCGACGGCGTCGTGACGCGGCATCGACTCGATCCAGTACTCCAACCGCCGCTTCAGCCACTCGTCGAAGCGGCGCGGACGAGCTCGCTCGGGTACGCCGTGTTCGCGCTCGACGTCGGCGACCTCGACCCGGGGCGCCCAGGGTTGGAGGTCGTCGTCGGCGCGTATCGGCGGATCGCCGTGCTCGACGCGGCCAGCCTCGCCGTTCTCGCGATCAAGGATCTCGACGAGTTCGACCACACCGAGCCGCAGCGCATCCAGATCGCCGAGATCTACAGCGGCAACAGCACGCGGGAGATCGTGTTTCGGACATTGCACGGACGCATCGTCGTGATGGGGATCGGCAGTGGCGGTGCGCTCGCGGTCCTCGGCGAGCATGCCGAGGGTGGGGTCCACGAAGTGCTGGTCGGACCCGCGATCGGTGGCAACACGACGCCGTACACGAACGGGCTTTGGGTGCTGTCGGCACGCGGTCACCTGGCGGGGCTTTCGTTGCATCCGTTCGATCCGCAGGCCAAGCAGATCGGAATGCTGGAGCGCGCGTCTCCGCTGCTCTACGGCGCGTTGACAGACCTCGATGTCGTCAACGGACAGCTTGCCGTGCTGTCGGTGCGAGAGCCCGAAGCGGAGCGTTCGATCCGGATCTACAACCCGGCGAATCTGCAGCTCGTCGCGCAGTTCGGGAAAGTGCACCACCCGACGTTCTTCGACGAAGCCGGTGACGAGCAGCGCACGAAGTTGTCGTTGCCGGTCTCCGACCCGAACCTCGCCGTCACGGCGCAGGGCCGCTACGTCGTGCTCTACGGCGATCATCTGCTGGTCTTCGACTACCAGGGCGACGCCGCGGCCGGGATCAAGCGACTCGGATCGTTCGGGCCGGCGGTGGGCGCGTGCGGGATGGCAGTCGGCGATGTCGATGGTGACGGGGACGACGACGTCGTCGTGTCGACGTTCAGTGGTCGCATCGTGTGGTTCACGATCGACGAGTTGACGACGACGGGGTTCCAACTTGGCGTGCCGCGCGCGGCGGCCGTGGTCGGCGGGCAGTTGATCGACCATCGGGCCAACTCGGCGATCGCGGCGACGTGGGGGTTTGCGCGGGGGCCGGGCACGACGACGGATCGACTCCACGCCATCGACCCCAGCGGCGGCTGGTGGGTACTCGATCCGCTGACCGGTCTCCCGGTCTTGACGGCCGGCCGCCCGGGTTTGGTTTTGGAGACCAATCTTCAGGGGATTCGAGGAATGGCCTTCGGTGGCGTTGGATCGAGTTCCCTCGCGATTGGTTTCGGTGGGACCAACGACACGCACTGGAATGTCCTCAATGGCAGCATCCTGGCCCCGCCCGGAGCGACGATTCCGATCCGGATGCTTGCCACCACGCCATACCTGCCGCCGCCGCCGTCGCCGTCGCCGTTGGGCTGGTCCCACCAGAACGCGCTCTCGACGTTCAGTTGGGACGACTTCTGGTTGTTCCGGAAAGGCGGCAGCGCCGTGCAACACGGCGGCGGATGGCGCGCGGCGATGTGGGGCGACTTCTACACGAACCTCGTCCAGCAGTTCGGGTACACACTCCAGGCACCGACGCCACCCCATTCGGTTGGCTTGCACCTCTGGAGTTCGACCGGCACGGGGACCGGTCAGCCACCGCCAACGCCAGCTGGGCACGGCTTGCCGGCATCCCAAGGCGGCGGTCGAACCCTGCGGTCGAGCGTGCGCCAGGGCGATGTCCAGGACCTGCAGGCGGTCGTCTACGCGCGGTTCGGCGTCAACGCCGAACCCGAGCCGGTCGTCGCCGGCACGGGCGGCCGCGTGATCCTTCTGAACGGCACGACCGGGGAGATCCGAGCGCAGAGCGAGGATCTCGGGTTCGGCGGCATGGCGCTCGCCGCGGCGGATCTCGACGGAGACGGCATCGACGAGATCCTGTTCGCCGCCGCGACGAGTCCGATCGACGCGCATGGCCCGAATGCGACAGCACCACCGAACGCGTCCGGCAATCCCGCGCGATCGTGGCTGCACGTGCTCCGCTACGACGCGGGCTTCCTCGTCCGGCACAGCTCGGTCCCAATCGGCGATCCGTTCCTCAGCGGTCACGATCTCCCGGGCTTCGCGGCGTGCGGGATCGCGGTGGCCGATCTGAACGAGACCGGGCAACCGAACCCGACGCCGGAGGTCCTCGTCACGACGCTGAACGGCGAGTTCGTCGTCTTTGGGCAGGCGGGTGGTGCGACGCTGAATCCCACGCCGCTCTATCGGGCGGTCCTCGATGGGCAGTTGGGGGCGTTCAATTCCATCGTGGTCCGGGATCTGGACAACACGAACCTCAGCAAGCCTGAGGTCTACATCGCAAGCTCGATCGGCGTGAGGAAGTTCTATGCGCAGTGAGTCGACACTCGTTGTCTCGATCGTCCTGTTCGCGACCGTGTGCTGCCCGATCCGCGACGCGACGTGCCAACGCACTTGGCTCGTGGACGCGTTCAGCGGACCAGGATCGAACTTCACCGAGATCCAGCCTGCGATCGACGCAGCCCGCGCGGGGGACGTCGTGCTCGTACGTACGGGCATCTCGCACTTCTACCGAGGCTTCACTGCTCGCACCGGGGTGAGCGTCCTGTGTGAACAGCGAGGCGGCGGCTACAGGGTCACCTCGGATGTCATCGTTCGAGACATACCGTCGACGGAGCGGCTGAGCCTGAGCGGATATGTGGGCTTCAACTACTCCTCCCTCCGCATCGAGAACAACGCCGGGACCGTGATCGTCGAGAAAGGCCAGACCGGCAGCCAGCTCGGCACTCTGACGATCCGCAACTCCGCGCACGTCGTACTCAATCAGTTCCACACCGAGACCGCCTACTTCGAGTCGAGCTTCGTTGCAATGAACCGATGCCTGAATGGCTCCGGGA
>JAEYTU010000357.1 GCA_023433825.1 Planctomycetota bacterium | reverse complement strand
GTCTCGCACTGGGCGTATCGCGGCGACGACGGCGGCTACGCGGATGCGGCCGGAGTGGCGTTCGGCGACGACTTCAGCCTCTACGTCGCCGACACCTGCAACGACGTCGTGCGGCGGTTCACGGCGTTCGGAAAGGAAGTCGGTCGGATCGGCACGCCGGCCGAGGGCGGTGTCGGCAGCCAACGGCGCGATCGGACCGGCAAGCTCGACCGACCGCGCGCCGTCGCGTGCCGTTCGGGGATCGTCTACGTCGCCGGCGGCGACGGCCGGCTGCGTCGTGGCGTGCAGCGCTTCGCGACCGATGGCGACGTGCTGCCGCCGCTGCGCGCGTTCGGCGACGTCGAGCGCGAGTTCGGCGCGCCGCACGGAATCCACGTCGACGCGATCGGCATCCTCGTCGCCGACACATTGAACGGCGTCGTGCAGCGCTTTCGCGAGAACGGCACCTACGTCGGCTCCATCACGGTCGAGCACGCCGACGGCGAGGTCGGACGGCCGTTGTCGGTCGTGCGCCTCGTCGGCGGCGACGTCGCGATCCTCGCCGGGGGTGACCGGCCGGGGCTGCTCCGCCATCGGATCCACGGGCCGTCCGTGCCGCTCGCCGCGAGCGTCACCGAGCACCTGCGCTTCCCGACCGCGCTGACATGCGACAGCGTCGGGCGCGTCTACGTGCTCGACGCCGACGGGACGCGCGTGCATCGACTGACCGAAGACCTCGCGTACGACGGGATCGCCTTCGACCTCTGGGAGACCGTGCATGGCGGGGAATGAAACCGGCGCGATGCCGTCGTTGCGTGCGTTCGACATCGGCTGCGTCGTCGTCGGCGGGATCATCGGCGTCGGGATCTTCTTCACGCCGGCGGAGGTCGCGCGTGCCGTCGACACGCCGTGGCAGGTCGTCGTCGCGTGGTCGCTCGGCGGCGTGCTCGCGATCCTCGGCGCGCTCGTGTTCGCCGCGTTGAGCCGCGCCGTGCACGGGTTCGGGGGAACGTTCGCCTATGTCCGCGCGGCGTTCGGCGACCTCCCGGCGTTCCTCTACGGGTGGTGCAACTGGCTCGTCATCCAGGCCGGCGCGCTCGGCATCATCGGGATCGTCCTCGTCGATCACGCGGCCGAGTTGGTGCACGGCGCCGACACGGCGGTCGGCGAGACGACGCGGATCGCGATCGCGGCGCTGGCGATCGTCGCGTTCACGCTGCTGAACTGTCTCGGGCTGCGCGTCGGCAAGGCCGTGCAGAACGCGCTGACCGTCGCGAAGACGGCTGCCGTGTTCGGGCTCGTCGTGCTGGCGCTGTTCGCGACCGGGACCGGTGTGCGGCCCGTCGTCGTCGCCGACGCCGCTCCGCGCGACGCCTGGCTCGCGCTCGGCGCCGCGATGTTGCCGGTGCTGTTCGCGTTCGGTGGTTGGCAGCAGGGCGCGTTCGTCGCCGGCGCGGCGCGGCGACCCGAGCGAGACGTGCCGCTCGGGCTGCTCTTTGGCGTCGCCGTCGTCGTCGTCGCGTACCTGACCGTCAATCTCGCGTTCCTCGATCTGTTGGGCTTCGAGGGCGCCGCGCGGAGCGAGACGATCGCGCTCGACGCCGTGCGCGTGGCGCTCGGCGAGGACGCGGCGTCCGAGTTCGTCGTCCGCCTGTTCGCCGCGGCAGTCGTCGTGTCGGCGCTCGGGATCATGAACACGATCTGCATGGCGCCGCCGTACGTCCTGCACGCGATGGCGAAGGAACGCCTGTTCTTCGCCGCCGCGGCCCACCGACACCCACGGCACGGCGCTCCGGTGTTCGCGGTCCTCGCGCAGGGGATGTGGGCGGTCGTTCTGCTGATGGCCGTGCACGTGGGTTCGGGTGGGGGTGGGTCGATCGACGCGCTCGGCTTCCTGCTGAGCTGCGTCGTCTGCGTCGACTGGGTGTTCTTCGCCGGCTGCGCTGCGGCGTTGCTCGTGCTGGCGCGCCGCGGCGTGCCGATGCCACCATTCGCGCGAACGGTCGCCGTCGTGTTCGGCCTCGGAAGCCTCGCCGTCGTGGTCGGGGGCGCGGCGTCCGAACCGGGGGCCGCCGCGACAGGTGCTGGGCTGCTGATGCTCGGGTTGCCGGCATTCGCTGCGTTCCGCCGTCACGCGTCGCGCCGCACTGGAAACCACGACCGGCCGCCGTAGCAGCCCGTGGAACGACTGGCGCGCCACGCAGCCGTGCGCCTCTCGCGCACCTCCGCCCGCGAAGGCCTCGCCGAATCCGCCGATTCGCCTGCGTTCTCGCGGGGAGAGTCGCATCGGGCCTCGCGCGACTGCAAGCCTCGCGAGTTGTTCCACAGGCTGCTAGAACGCGCGCTTTCCGACGGCTCCCGATGACTTCTCCCGACCCGACGCAGTTCGAACGCGCCGTCCAGTACATGCTGGGGGAGCTCGACCCCGACCCGCAGCGGCCGGGACTCAGCGACACGCCGCGGCGCGTCGAGAAGGCGTTCCGGTCGTACTGCGCTGGCTACGCGGAGGACCCGCGCGAAGTGATCGGCACGGCGCTGTTCGAGGCCGACACCGACGAGATGGTCCTCGTGCGCGACATCGAGCTGTACAGCCTGTGCGAGCACCACCTCGCGCCGTTCTTCGGCAAGGCGCACGTCGCCTACATCCCGAACGGCAAGATCGTCGGGCTGTCGAAGATCGCCCGCTTGGTCGACGTGTTCGCGCGTCGGCTGCAGGTGCAGGAGCGGCTGACGGTGCAGATCGCCGATGCGCTGCAGGACGTGCTGCAGCCGAAGGGCGTCGGCGTCGTCGTGCAGGCCTCGCACCTCTGCATGATGATGCGGGGCGTGCAGAAGCAGAATTCGTCGACGACGACCTCGTGCCTGCGCGGACTCTTCCGGTCGGACAACCGCACGCGCACCGAGTTCCTCGATCTCGTTCGCGGGTGAGCGCGGGATCGACGCCGCGCGACGCGCAGTGCGAATCGACGGAACGAATCGACGGAAGTGGTAGCGGGAGCCGGACTTGAACCGGCGACCTAAGGCTTATGAAGCCTTCGCTCTAACCGACTGAGCTATCCCGCCAGAAATTGGGGCGCGGATTCCACCAGAACGCTCGCCACGACTCAACAGCGTGGTTGCGATGTCCGCGCGCGCGTTCCTCGCGAGCCGGGATCGAACCATGCTGCTTCGGACGTGCGGTGCCGCTCCCGGCACCGTCGGACTCGCGGGCCGCCGACCGCGACCGAAGCGCGATCGCGTGGGACACGCGAGGTCTCGCGGCCGTTCCGACTCAGGGATGTTCCGGATCGGACTTCACCGGAGCCAAGTCGCGCCCACGAAGATCTTTGGAGGTCGACGAAACTTTCGTTCGCGAGCGATCTATCATTGGGCGTTGCGGGTTGCATGGGCCCGTGACACGAGACGAGGTGGGTTCCCTGGCTGGGCATCTTCCTCCTGACTCCTTCCTGACTCCTCCTGACCGCGATATTCGAGTCACCGCCCAGCCAGGGGACCGTTTCTTTCGGCGCGCGATGCGCCGCCACGAGACACCCGCTCGACGCCCGCTCGATCGAGCGTCGCCTTGACGGTGACGACTCTCGCGGGTCAGGTGACGCGACGATGCCCAACTTCGATCCGGACGCAGCCGCTCGCCCGGGGAGCGGCATCTTCGGCCTGCCGCACGACGCCACGAACGCCGACCTCGTCCTCGTCCCGGTGCCGTTCGACGCGACGACCTCCTATGGCGGTGGCGCCTGCGAAGGTCCTGACGCGATCCGGGTTGCGAGCGCGCAAGTCGACCTGTTCGACCTTCAGACCGGCCACCCGTATCGGCGTGGCATTCACATGCTGCCGACACCGCAGGCGCTGCGGACGCTGTCTCGGGAGATGCGGGCCCTCGCCGAACCGATGATCGAGCGCGGCGGCGCCGACCCGCAGGATCCGGCCGAACGCCGACTGCTCGATCGCATCGACGAAGCCGGCGAACAGGTCAACGCGTACGTGCACAACGCCGTCACCGATCTCCTGCGCGCCGGCAAGCTCCCGGGCGTCGTCGGCGGCGACCATTCGACGCCGTTCGGGGCGATCCAGGCGCTGGCCGAGGCCCACCCGGGTCTCGGGATCCTGCACGTCGACGCGCACGCCGACCTGCGGATCGCCTACGAAGGCTTCCAGTGGAGTCACGCGTCGATCATGGACAACGTGCTGCGCCGGATCCCGCAGGTGGCCCGGCTGGTCCAGGTCGGGATCCGGGACTTCGGCGCCGCCGAGTTGGCCGCGATCCACGCGCACCCCGAACGGATCACGACGCACTTCGACATCGACTGGCAACGCCGCTTGGCATCGGGGGATCGGTACCTCGACCTGTGCCGCCTGGCCGTCGAAGGCCTTCCCGAGAAGGTCTACATCAGCTTCGACATCGACGGGCTCGACCCGTCGCTGTGCCCGGGCACCGGCACACCGGTCCCGGGCGGGCCGAACTTCGCGCAGGCGTGTCTGCTGCTCGAAACCCTCGTCGAGTCGGGTCGCAAGATCGTCGGCTTCGACCTCAACGAGGTCGCGCCGCAGGACGGCGACGGGGAGTGGAACGCGAACGTCGGGGCTCGACTGCTCTACAAGCTCTGCGGGTTCGCACTGCTGTCGCAGTGACGATCGCGCGGCAGGAAGGGCCCTGATCGCTGCATAGGGAGAATCCCTAAACCTCGTCGATCCACCGCGTCGATCCTGCGCCGCCGCGTTCTCGCTCGTCGAGACGCCGGTGGAGGAAGCAGCGATGTCGTTCGACGCATTACTGGCGCGCGTAGCCGTGGCCGCAGCCGAGAGCATCGGGATGCCGGCACGGCGTGAGCAACTCGACGCATGGATCGACGCGGTCGACGCGCTGGCGGCGTCGTCGGCTGCCGAAGGTCACGACGAACTCGTCGCCGCCTGCGAATCGACGACCCAACTGCTACGCGCGATCGAGTCCGGCGCCGGCGACGCGACGCGGTTCTCGGGCGCCATCGAGTCACTGCTGCGCTTCGCGAGCGCCGTGCATCTGCGGCAAGACGTTCCGACGCTGCCCCGATCCGCACCGCGCGAACCGGTCGACCCCGAGATGGTCGCGATGTTCGTCCAGAGTCTGCGGAGCTCGATTGCGGACCTCGAAGGGTCGGTGCTCGACGCGCAACACGGCGAGGCGGAGCCACTCGCCGCCGTTCGCCGGACGATGCACACGTTGAAGGGCGAGGCCGGTGTGCTGTCGCTCCGCGGGCTGCAGCAACTGTGTCACGAGGCCGAGAGCGCGATCGATCGCAGCATCGACGCGCAGCTGCCGCCGCCGACCGATCTGCTGCTGGAGGTCGTCGACTGGCTGCGCGTGCAGGCCGACGCGCTCGAACGTTCGGCCGCGGACGAGCCGCCGCTCGCCGGCGCGCTGCTGCGCCGCTTGGCCGGCCACGGCGGTGCGTGCGGTGACACGCGACCGGTCGAACTCGTCGTCGGTGCCGAGTACCTCGACACGCTCGGCGACTTCCTCGGCGAAGCGCGGCAGCACCTCGCGAACGCCGAGCAGGCGATGCTCGGGTGCGAGAGCGACGGCTGGACGATGGATTCGATCCATCAGACGTTCCGCGGCTTCCACACGATCAAAGGCGTCGCCGGCTTCTTGAACCTCGGACCGATGGTCGAGGTCGCGCACCAAGCCGAGACGCTGCTGGATCGCGGCCGCCACGAAGGCAGCCACTTCGGGAAGCACGAGGTCGACCTCGTCCTGCGCGCGTGCGACGTCCTGAGCGGCATGCTCGACGCGCTGCAGGGCAAGCCGGCGCCGACGCGCGGCATCGTCGCGATCCTGCTGACCGATCTCGCGGCGGCGTGCCGCGGGGAAGCGCCGGTCGCGCGCGCCACGACGCCGCAGGCGACTGCCGAGGCCACTTCCGCCGTCGCCGATCCGCTCGTGCCGCGACCGACGGCGGCAGCGGGGACGGCGCCGGTCCGCCCGCCGAAGGTCGACGCAACCGTCAAGGTCAACACGGCGCGACTCGACTTGTTCGTCGACATGGTCGGCGAACTGGTGATCGCACAGTCGATGGTCCTGCAGAACCCGCAGCTCGCATCGGTCGCCGATCAGGCGTTGAGCCGCAACATCACGCAGGTCGGCAAGATCACGCGCGACCTGCAGCAAGCCGCGATGTCATTGCGGATGGTCACGCTGAAGTCGACGTTCCAGAAGATGGCGCGGCTCGTGCGCGACGTCGCGGCGAAGGCCGGCAAGGACGTCGCGCTCGTGCTCGAGGGCGAAGACACCGAACTCGACCGGACGGTCGTCGAGGAGATCGCCGACCCGCTCGTCCACTTGATCCGCAACGCGCTGGATCACGGCGTCGAGACGCCGGCCGAACGTGAACGCCGTGGTAAGTCACCGCAGGGCACACTCCGTCTG
>JAEYTU010000344.1 GCA_023433825.1 Planctomycetota bacterium | reverse complement strand
GTACGACGACGTCGACGCGGCGCGGCGCACGCGGCGGGCGGCGATCCGCTACGCGCGCCACCATCCGCAGCCGTTGGTGGTGCGCGACGCGTTCGTCGGCGCGCGCGACCTGGCCGCGATCGCGTCGGTGCTCGACGAGTTCTACGGCGCGCGTTTCGCCGGGCACGGGCCGCGCCCGCTCGTCGAGGAAGACGACGCCGGCGTCGCGGCGCTCGCGTCGAGTTGCGAGGGAGCATGATCCGAGCGGCACGACCCGACGACGTTCGAACGATCGCGACGTTCATCCGTGAGCTCGCCGACTACGAGAAGCTGACGGCGGAATGCGCGGTCGACGAGGCGAAGCTGCGCGAGCACCTGTTCGGCGCGCGACCGTGCGTCGAAGCGCTGCTCGCGTGCGACGGCGAGACGCCGGTCGGCTTCGCGCTGTTCCTGCAGACGTATTCGACGTTCAAGACGAGTCCGTGCCTGTATCTGGAGGATCTGTTCGTCCAGCCGCACGCGCGTGGGCACGGACACGGCGCGGCGCTGCTGCGTCGCCTGGCGGCGATCGCCGTCGCGCGCGGATTGCCGCGATTCGACTGGTCGGTGCTCGACTGGAACGAACTCGCGATCGACTTCTATCGACGTCTCGGCGCGCAGGTGATGCCCGACTGGCGCATCTGCCGGCTGCAGGGCGATGCACTGCTCCGCGTCGCGCATGGCGACGTGTCGCCGACCGACCTACGCTCCAAACCCAGATGAAGATCAAGGACCTGCTGGCGTCGCGCACGCCGGCGATCTCGTTCGAGTTCTTCCCGCCGAAGACCGACGAAGGCACGGAAACGCTGTTCCAGACCGTCCGCGACCTCGGGCGCTGCCGACCGTCGTTCGTGTCGGTGACCTACGGCGCCGGCGGCAGCACGCGAGATCGGACGCTCGATCTCGTCGGGCGGATCAAGCGCGAACTCGGCGTCGAGGCGATGGCGCATCTGACGTGCGTCGGGTCGTCGAAGGACGACGTGCGACGGATCCTGGAACGACTCGCGAAGAGTGGCGTCGAGAACGTTCTCGCGCTGCGCGGGGATCCGCCGTCGGGGCAGCAGGCGTTCGTCGCGCAGGCGGATGGGTTCGCGTATGCGAGCGAGCTCGTGCACTTCATCCGCGACGAAGGGTTTCCGTTCTGTGTCGGCGGTGCGTGCTACCCGGAAGGGCACGTCGAGTGTCGTGACCTCGGCGTCGACCTCGCGAACTTGAAGCACAAGGTCGACGCCGGCGTCGACTTCCTGGTCACGCAGTTGTTCTTCGACAACGAGGACTACTTCGCGTTCGTCCGGCGCGCGCGCAGCGCCGGGATCACGCTGCCGATCGTTCCGGGCCTGATGCCGATCACGAACGTCGCGCAGATTCAGCGCTTCACCCAGATGTGCGGCGCGCGGATTCCGCACGAGCTGCGGCGTCGGATGGAGGTCGTCGAGGCCGATCCCGCGGCCGTCGTCGCGACCGGTGTGTTCTGGGCGGCCACGCAGAGCCGCGAGCTGATCGAGCGCGGCGCGCCGGGCTTGCACTACTACACGTTGAACAAGTCCTCGGCGACGCTGGCCGTGCACGCGACGCTGGGGTTGTGACGTTCGGTTGGGGGTAGGGCGGGGGCGCGCGGGGCGCCTCGGTCGAGGTCAACGCGTGGTCGTTCGCCCGTGGCATCGGGAACACCTCCGCGTCGCCGGCCGCGGCCGTGGCGCGAGAGCGCGGATCGAACGATGATCCCGAGCCCGTCCGCATCAGGAGAGACCATGAACGTTCGTTTGACTCTTGCCGCAGCAGCGGCACTCGTCGGCGTATCCGCCGTTCCTGCGATCGCGCAGTCCGCCCCGCACGAGCGCACGATCCCGAAGGTTGCCGCAGGCGCGTTCGGCGGCTCGACGAACGCGCTCCCGTTCGGTCGCACGCAGGGCTTCATTCAGACGTGGTATCGCGGCGACAGCCTGCCGATCCCTCACCCGATCACGACGATCGGCTGGCGCGCCGCGCGCGGCTCGACGGCGGCCGGGATCGCGTTCGACGTCGAGGTCTTGTTGACGAGCACGACGACGACGTTCAGCACGCTGTCGCCGACGTTCGCGAACAACCTCGGCACCGATGCAGCGGTTGTGTTCGCTCGACGCGTGTTGACCCTGCCGAACCAGAGCGGCGCACAGGATCCGAACCAACCGGTGATGTGGATGCCCCTCGATCGGCCGTTCATCTTCCTCGGGCCGCACCTGATCGTGCAGACCGACGTGCAGACGTCGACGCCGCCTGCTGCGACGCCGTACTTCAACGACGCGATGCTGAGCTCCGGACCGCTCGTCGCGACGTTCCTGACGTCCAGCCCCGGCTGCGGCGGACTCCTCAGCGGAACGTACGCGACAGGAAACGTCTCGGTCACCGCGACCGGCGCGACGCCGAACGCGCCGGTGTCGTTCCTGCTGGGCGCAGACCACACGCGGTTCGCGGGCGTCGTTCCGCTGCCGTACCGACTCGATGCACTCGGAATGACCGGGTGCTTGTTGGGCGTCGATCCGCTCGTGTCGCTGACGGTGATCGCGGACGGAGGCGGTGCGGCGAGACTGACGTTCCCGTACGCGATCGCCGGACCGTCCGAGATCGCGTACTTCCAGGGCGTTCACGCATCGGCCGCGACGCCGGCCGGCCTCGCGACGACGAACGTGCTTCACGCGATCCTCGGTGGCTCCGATCTGATCGGCTACGTCTACAACTGGACGGTCTTCGGGCCGACGGCGCAGTACGGGCCGTACGCGAGCAACCGCGGGTCGGTGATGCTGATCAGGCCGTGAGCGGCTGATCGGTTCTTCCGAGCGCCGCGCCGCATCCGGCTCAAGCGCGGCGACGCCGCTGGCCGATGGCGCTCCGTCGCACTGGACGGAAGCACCGTCGGGCGGCGGGGAAGGCGCGACGTGGACACGATCCTGCTGATCAACGACTCGACGGCACTGACCAAGATCCTCAGCTCGCACTTCCGGAAGGCGGGGTATCAGGTCTTCGCCGTCACTTCGGCCGTCGAGGCCTACGAAGCCTTCATCCGCCATCCGGTGCACTTGATCCTGACGGACTACGTCCTGAAGGACAAAGACGCGATCTCGGTCGTCAAGACGTTCCGCTCCGGGATC
>JAEYTU010000303.1 GCA_023433825.1 Planctomycetota bacterium | reverse complement strand
CCGCTGCACCATCCGGCCCGCGTCGCCGAGGAATGGTCGGTCGTCGACAACCTCTCCGGTGGTCGCGTCGCGATCTCGGTCGCGTCCGGATGGCACCCGTCGGACTTCGCACTCGCGCCGGCGAACTACGCCGATCGCAAACCGCGGATGTTCGACGCGATCACGACTCTGCGCGCGCTGTGGCGCGGCGAGCGGCAGACGTTCGCGACGGCCGCGGGTGACGCGGATCTCGGCGTCTGGCCGCGGCCGGTCCAGCGCGAACTGCCGATCTGGGTCACCGCCGCCGGCAATCCGGAGACCTACGCGCAGGCCGGAGCGATCGGCGCGAACGTGCTGACGCACCTGCTCGGGCAGAGCGATGCGGACCTCGCGGCCAACATCGCGACGTATCGGCGGGCGTTCACGGCGGCCGGCCATCCGGGCCGCGGGCGCGTCGCCGTCATGCTGCACACGTTCGTCGGCGACGACGACGCCGCCGTCAAAGAACTCGTCCGCGCGCCGATGCTGCGGTACCTCGCCAGTTCGGTCGATCTCGCGCGGCCGGTCGCGTCGGCGTGGAGCGCGTTCCAGCGCGGCGCCGGGTCGGTTCCGAGTGCGGACGCGATCGAGTCGCTGACCGAGGCCGAGCGAACGGATCTGCTGGCGTTCGCATTCGAACGGTACTTCGAGACCAGCGGGCTCTTCGGGACGCCGGAGCGGTGCGCGCGCGTCGTCGAGCGCATGCATTCCCTCGGCGCCGACGAGATCGCGTGCCTGATCGACTTCGGGGTCGACGAGAACGCCGTGCTGGCGATGCTGCCCGCACTCGCGCAACTGCGCGGCGTCGGCTCGCGGCCGGCGTCCTCGCCGCATGCGATCACGCATCTGCAGTGCACGCCGTCGCGCGCACGGCTGTGGCTCGCCGATCCGAGCCGGTCGCGCACGTTCGCCGGCTTGACGACGTTGCTGCTCGGCGGCGAAGCGCTCGACGCCGCGCTGCGCGATCGGATCCGTGAGGTCTTCCACGGCCGGCTCTGGAACGTCTACGGACCCACCGAGACGACGGTCTGGTCGACGGCACACGACGTCACGGAGACCGGCGCCGTCGTCCCGATCGGAACGCCACTCGCGAACGAGACCGCGTTCGTCGTCGACGACGACGGTGCGCTGGTTCCCGACGGCGTCGTCGGGGAACTCGTCATCGGCGGTGCCGGCGTCGCACGCGGGTACCTCGACCGGCCCGAGGCGACCGCAGAACGCTTCGTCGTCGGCCCGGATGGAACGCGCTGCTACCGAACCGGCGATCGCGTTCGCCGGCGCACCGATGGCGTGCTCGAGATCCTCGGTCGCGACGATCAACAGGTGAAGGTGCGCGGCGTCCGGATCGAACTCGCCGAGGTCGAGGCCGCGCTGTGCCGCGCCGGCGCGAGCGAGGCGGCCGCACGCGTCGAGATCGACGGCGACGTCGCCGTGCTGGTCGCGTTCGTCGTCGGTGTCGAACCCGAGGCGGCGCGCCAACGCCTCGTCGACGACGTTCCGGCGGCGATGGTGCCGACGCGGATCCAGCGGCTCGCCGCGTTGCCGCGCACGCCGAACGGCAAGCTCGACCGCGCGGCGCTGACCCGTTCGGTTCCGACGGTCGAGCCGACGCGAACGGCACGACCACCGTCGCAGGCCGCCGACGTCGGACACGACCTCGAAGTTCGTCTGACCGCGCACTGGTCCGAGGTGCTCGGCCGCGCGACGGTCGCGCGCGGCGACAACTTCTTCGACCTCGGCGGGCACTCGCTGCTCGCACTGCGACTGCACGCGCGTCTGCAGGCCGAGTTCGCCGGCGTCGCGATCACCGATCTGTTCCGGTTCCCGAGCGTCGCGACGTTCGCCGAGTTCTTGCGCTCGCGCACGGCGCCAGCGCACGCCGACGTCGAGCCGTCGGTCACGCTCCCGCGCCCAGGCATCGATCGCGCCGCGGCGCGGCGGGCCGCGCAGGCAGCGCTGCGTCGCGGGCGTGGCGACTGACCGAGGTCGGCGTCAGGAGGTTTCGCGTCAGACGGCGAACGCGCCGATCGCGAGGTCGTCGTCGCTGGCGCGCCAGTACATCTCGTCGAACCGCCACGCCTCGGCCATGAACGCCTTGCCCTGGCCGCCGACGGCGGTCGGTGCGAACTGGCCGCCGATGATCTTCGGCGCGACGAAGCACAGCACCTGGTCGACGAGACCCCAACTCACCAGCGTGCCCATCAGGCCACCGCCACCCTCGACGAGGACGCGGCGAATGCCACGCCGGCGGAGTTCGCGCCACGCATCGCGGAGTTGCAGGCGGCGTGCCCCTTCGGCCGGTTTGACGTGGATGACCTGCACGCCGAGATCGGTCAGGTGCCCCGTGCGCACCGGGTCGGCGTTCGTGCTCGCGAGGATCCACGTCGGATGCTCGCGTGCGGTGGCGACGATGCGGCTGTCGTCGTCGATCTCGCCGTACGGGTCGACGACGATCCGAACCGGCTGCGGTCCGTCGACGTGCCGAACGGTCAGTTCGGGATCGTCGATCTGCGCGGTCCGGTAGCCGACGACGACGGCGTCGACGCGCGCCCGCAGTTCGTGGGTCGCGCGGCGCGACTCCATCCCGGAGATCCAGCGCGACTCGCCGGTCGCCGTCGCCGTCTTGCCGTCGAGCGTCATCGCCCACTTCGCGATCGTCCACGGCCGATCGAGACCCAACCATCGCTCGAACGGTCGGTTGATCGCACGGCAGCGCGACGCGAGCACGCCGTCGATGACTTGCACGCCGTGGCTCTCGAGCCACGACAGACCCTTTCCCTGATGACGCGGGTCGCTGTCGACGGCGCCGACGACGACGCGCTTGACGCCTGCCGCGAGCAACGCCTCGGCACACGGCGGCGTCTTCTTGCCGGCGCCCCGCGGTGCCGAGCACGGTTCCAACGTGACGACGATCGTGTCCGGCGACGGGCAACCGTTGCGACGCGCGTCGGCGAGCGCCTCGACCTCGGCGTGCGGCCCGCCCCAGAAGCGGTGCCAGCCGCGGCCGACGACGACGTCGTCCTTCAGCGCCAACGCACCGACGCGCGGGTTCGGTTCGACGTCGCCGCGGCCGCGGACCGCGAGGTCGAGCGCCTCCTGCATCCAGGCTTCTGGGTTCACGAATGCACGCCCGCCGGTGCCAGGCTCGCCGGCTCACCCTCGTGCGCGTCGTCGGGGAGCAACTCGCCGATCAGCGAATGCGCCGCCGCCTGCGTGATCTTGACCGGCACGTAGCGGCCGATCAGCGCGCGGTCGGCGCTGTCGAAGTGCACGATCCGGTGGTGCCACGTCCGGCCCGCGAGCCGCGTCGCGACGCGCGGGCTCTCACCCTCGACGAGCACCTCCTGCACCGTGCCGACGAGCCGTTCGTTGCGGAGCCGGCTGTGTCGCTCCTGCACGGCGAGCAGCACTTGGTTGCGCTCGGCCTTCGTCGCTTCCGGAACGTCGTCGACGAGTTCGGCGGCGGCGACGGTGCCCGGCCGCGGCGAGTACTTGAAGACGTAGCTCTGCGCGAACTGCACGCGCTCCATCAGGTCGACCGTCGCCGCGAAGTCGGCGTCGGTCTCGCCCGGGTAGCCGACGATGAAGTCCGAGTGCAGTTCGATGTCGGGCACGCGCGCGAGCAGCTTCTCGTACCGATCGAGGTACCGCGCGACCGTGTAGCCGCGCCGCATCGCCTTCAGGACGCGATCGCTGCCCGACTGCGCCGGCAGATGGAGGTACCGACTGACGCGCGGCAGTTCGGCCAACGCGTCGATCAAACCGGTGCTGAGGAAGTTCGGATGCGACGTGATGAACGCGATCCGTCGCAGACTCGGCACGCGCTCGTGCAGTGCGCGGAGCAGTGCGGCGAGCGTCACGCCGGCGCCGAGATCGCGCCCGTAGGCGTTGACGGTCTGCCCGAGCAACGTGACCTCGGTCACGCCGTCGTCGGCCAACCGCATCGCCTCGTCGACGATCACGTCGATCGGCCGGCTGACTTCCGCGCCGCGCGTCAGCGGCACGATGCAGTACGTGCACGGCATGTTGCAGCCGCGCATGACCGAGATGTACGCCTGCGAACGGTGGCTCCGCGTCGTGACGTTCCGCCGGATCGTGTCGCCACTGACGCCATCGTCGACGGCGACGATTCCGGCGCCGGCCTCCGTCGCCGGG
>JAEYTU010000180.1 GCA_023433825.1 Planctomycetota bacterium | reverse complement strand
CCGAGCAGGCGTTCGGCGAGCGCCGGGACGAGCGCGCCGGGTTCGCCTTCCGCGAGTGCATCGGAGGCGGCCGCGACGGTCCGCACCCGAAGTCGAGTGGCGTCCGCTGGCTCGGTCGTCGCCGACCGCAGCGCCTGCGCGAGCCGGTGTTGGACGCTCTCGGGCAGTGTCTCCGGTTGGTCGAGGAACAGCGTCCCGCCGGCCGCGCGCGCGAGGGCGCCATTCGGTCCGAGCAGCTCGTCGTCGGCGCGATGGGCCGGGACGACCGAGCAATAGAACGGCACGAACGGTCCGACCGCGTTCGGGCTCTCGGCGTGCAGGTAGCGCGCGAGGTCTTCGCGTTCGGTGCCTTCCTCGCCGTGCAGGAACACGCCGAGACGGTGCGGGATCGACTGGCGCAGTTCGAGTCGCGCCGTCTGCAACCGCGCACTCGCCAGCACGGTGTCGTAGGCAGGGCTGCCGTGGAAGCGCAGTTGCTGGAGTTCCTGGCGCATCGTGTGCTGATCGACGACGTCTTGGAGCCGCGAGGCGACCATCTGCGCGATCGAACGCGCGAGGCGCAGACCGGCTTGGCCGCGCGGGGCGTCGCCGCGCTTGGCCGCCAGGACGAGGATCCCGGCGAACGGTCCCTGCAGCGGGATCGACAGCAGTTCTTCGGGCGTGTCCTTGTAGAGCAGCGCCGGAAGGTGCCGCCGCCGCGCTTCGAGCACGACTTGCTGCGACAGCACGATCTCGCCGCCGCCGCGATGCAGCGCCGCGAGCGCATCGAGCTTTCCGACGGAGTCGAACCGGCCGAGGAGTCCGGCGTCGTGACCGGTGGCGTCGAGCGCGGCGTCGAGCAGCGCGCGCGCGGCCTCGTCGACGTTCGCCTGCGCATCGAAGCAGCCGAGGAACCGATCGAGGACGCTCGCGGCCGTCGCGAACACGAACGGTGGCAGGCCGCCGAAGTGGATCGGCTCGCCGCGCGTCGGACGGGGGGGCAAGTCCTCGAGCACCTCGCGGTCGGACACCGACGGCGCGCGCGTGTCGTCGACGACGCGCCATCGCGCGCGCGGTGGCGAACGTTCGAACGTCACGCGCGTCATCCCGATCAGCAGCGTCGCGCCAGGGCGAAGTTCGCCTTCCCGCAGCGGGCGGCCGTTGACGAGCAGCGGATTCGTCCCGCCGAGATCGCGATAGCGAATGGCGTCGCCGTGGCGTTCGAGCACGACGTGGTGCCGGCTCGCGGTCTGGTCTGCCAACCGGATGTCGCAGTCCTCGGCGCGGCCGACGACCCAGCGATGGCCTTCCAGCGGGACGACGAGGACGCCGTGCTCGCGGTGGACCAGCAGCCGGAACTGCGGACCGTTGGCGTCGGCGAGTGGCGGTGGGACGCGGGGTGCTGGTGTCGGCGAATCTCCGGGCGCTCCGGATCCGAGATCACCGGGGTCGCGTGTTCCTCCTCCGGTCGTGCCCATCGATCGTCTCCCGTTGCCTGCGAAGGGCGGGAGGATCCGGATTCCGGAGTTGCGAGTCAAGATCGTGCGTGCTGCACCGAAGTCCGGCGAGGATCTACCCGTATCCGGGCTTGACACGATCCCGCCGACTCCGAGGATGCGCGCGCATTCGGGAGTCGAACGAGATCAAGTTTTGCCGTGCGGGCGACCCCGAACACCGCGGCCGAGCGTCATCGGCCCTCTCGGTCGACCGAGCACCTGCAACGCCCGTGCGGCCACGCGGGGTTCGGTCGGGAATGCGAACGCATTCGGCGCCCGGATCGCGCGCCCGTGCGACCGACCCTTCAGCGGCCCGAGCCGACTGCCGATAGCGGGCCCCATGTGGGTTTGGCTCCTCGTCGGCTGGGTCGCGACGTCGTTCGTCGTCGCCGCGGTCTTCCACCGTCGGATGCGACGTCGCGCGACCGGGCCGATGGCGGACCTGCAACGCTTCCTCGACCAGCTGGCGGAGCAACTCGGGCGACAACACCCCGACGCCGAGCTGCGCGGGATCGCGCTCGACCGCGACTGCCTCGTCCTCGCGATCCGCGGACAACAGACGCTCGTGCCGCTGCAGCCGGTGTTGTCGCTGTACCGCACGTACCCGTTCGCGCTGCCGCACCTCGTGTCGCGACTGCTCGACCAATTGGAGGAAGAGGTGCTCGAGCAGCCGACGCACCACCCGTTCCTCGAAGTCTTCCAGGACTTGATGCCGCAAGTGCGCAGCCGTGACTGGCTGCGCGAGAACGGATCGACGTTCGGCGAGTCCGCACTGACGCATCGCGCACTCGGCGACGACCTCGTCGTCTGCTACGTGATCGACGACGACGCGACGATGGTGTTCGTGACGCGCGCGCACTTGAAGGCGTGGCGCAAGAGCGAGGACGACATCCACCACATCGCCATCGCGAACCTTCGGCGTCGCACGACGAACGCGATGGACGCGTCGGCGTCACAAGCGGCGGTCTACCACGAAGGCGACGGGTTCGACGCGGCGCGGGTGCTACTGCTCGATCACGACCGCGTCGCTGGGGCGCTCGTCGCGATGCCCGATCGCGATCAACTGTGGGTCGGCGGCGGTGCCGGCGACGATCTGCCGCGGCTTATGGCGTTGACGAAGGAACGCAGCGAAGGCGCGACGTTCCCGATCTCGTCGCACGTGTACCGGATGACGACCGAAGGTCTCGTCCGCGCCGACGCGGACGCCGAGGACTGATCGGGCGCGACCGACGCGCGGGCGCTCAGCGCGACGCGATCGTGAACGTGTGCTCGGCCGGGCCGGGCACCGTGATCGCGTTCGGCTCGCGCGGCGCGCCGAGCACGTCGGCACAGTGCAGCGC
>JAEYTU010000097.1 GCA_023433825.1 Planctomycetota bacterium | reverse complement strand
TGACGCCACCACAACGGCTCGCCGACGTCGTGCAGACCGTCGCCGCCCGGATACGGCATCGTGCGGCTCGACGACGGCGCACCCGGACCGAGCAACTGGGTCGCGACGCGTTCGGCGAACGATCGATGCGTCGTCCACTTGCCGCCGACGATCGTGTGCATCGGCCCGGCCGCGGTCGGCTCCTCGACGGTGAATGCCTCGCGATGCAGTCCGCCCGGCGGGCCCTTCCCGGTCGGCAGCGATCGCCAACCGCTGTACGCGAAGCGGATGTCGGCACGGCGCGGCGGGGCGGCGAGCAACCATTCGAGCGCGCGGAGCAGGTAGTCGACGTCGGCGTCGGGGACGGTCGGGCCGGCGTCGGCATAGGCCTCGTCGACATCGGTCGTCCCGCACAACGTCCCGTCGCGGTGCGGGATCACGAACTGGATTCGGCGGTCGGGAAGGAACGCGGCCAGCGCGGTCTCGGCTTCGCGCGGCGCCAGGACGACGTGACTGCCGCGAGACGTGCGGATCAGGTCGGGCTGCTCCAGACCGAACCGGCGTCGCAGCACGTCGGCGGCCGGGCCGGCGCAGTTGACGACGCAGCGCGCGCGCACCGTGACGTCGGCGCCGTTCGCTCGATCGATCGCCGCGACCGCACCGTCGCGGACGCCGACGACCTCGGTGTGGTTGGCGAGCCGCGCACCGGCCGCGACAGCCGCCTCGGCGACGGCGAGCGCGAGGCGCAGGTCCTCGGTCACGCCGTCGTAGAACAGGACGCCGGAACGAAGCCCGCGGCTGCGGAGCCCGGGGAACGCGCGCAGACACCGCTGCGCCGACAGCGACGCCGGGCGCGGCAGCGTGCTGCGGCGCGCCATTCGCCCGTAGAGCCAGAGTCCGATGCGCGTCAGCCACGCCGAGCCGGGGCCGTCGTCGAAGAACGGCATCAGCATCGGCAGCGGACGCACGAGGTGCGGCGCGAGCCGGAGCAGTCGCTCGCGTTCGGCGGCGGCCTCGCGAACGAGCGCGAAGTGACCCTGCTGCAGGTAACGGACGCCGCCGTGCATCAGCCGCGAACTCCGCATGCTGGTGCCGCAGGCGAAGTCGTCGCGTTCGAGCAGCAGCGTCGACGCGCCGCGCAGGGCGCATTCGCGCGCGATCGCGAGGCCATGGATCCCGCCGCCGACGATCAGGACGTCGACATGTTCGCCATTCACGGTCCGAGGGTCGGTGCGCACGGCGCGAGTATCCAGTTTCGTCGTGAAGAAGCGCTGCCCTTGCCGCCGTGCGCGCGGAGATATGCTCCCGCGCCGCGAGAATGACGACGATCGAAGCGCAACCGTGGTGGGCACTGGTGCTGGAACAGCTCGCGCTTCGACGTTCGGAGCGGGTGCTGATGCTGCAAGCCGGTCCACCGGCCGCGCTCGAAGGTGTCCAACAGGCGATCGGCGGCGCGGGGAAACTGCTCGTCGTCGAGCCGCGCCGGACGCTCGCGTTGAAGGTCGCCGAACGTGGCAACGTCGAGGTCGTGTCGGTCGCCCCGTCCGGGACGGAGCGGTTCGGCGCGTTCGACGCGTTGGTCGCGGCGCCGATGAACGTCCCGCGTTGGTCGATCGACGCGACGCTGCGCCTCGCCGGTTCGAACCTGCGCCCCGGCGGTCGGTTCGTGATCGATCTGCCGGGCCATCCGATGAGCGAGGACCTCGCGGAGGCCTACGAACGCGCCGACCGGGACACCGCCGAGATCGAGCCGTGGATCGGACCGACGCGCGAGGACTTCGAAGCGTCACTCGCGCGAACGGGGCTTCGCGACACGAAGGTCGTCGAGCACCACCACGTCGTCCGCTTCGAGAGTCCGCTGTTGCTCGCGCGGCTCGCGTGCGAGCACGCACCGGCGGCGCAGCCGTACTGCGACGACCTGACGCTCCGCCTCGTCGAGCGGATGCGGACGACTGGCGCCGCCGACTACGTCATCCGGCGAATCGCTGCGCTCGGCATGCGGTGAGCGGCGTCACTTCCCGTTCTTCTTGCGCGGCGACCGCGCGCGAATCTCGTCGACCTTCCGCACCGGCGGCTTCGTCTTCGCGAGGCGAAGATCGGGACGCTTCGGCGGTTCCATCGGCGGCAGGCGAACGGGGCGTCCGCGATCGGCGGCGCGATACAGGGCCTCGATGACGCGCACGTCGGCGATGCCTTCGTGGCCCGACGCCTGCGGCTCGCGGCTCTGTCGGATGCAGCGCGCGAAGTGGATCAACTGCGGCGCGAACTGGTCGCTCTTGCGGAACTTCGTTCGCGTGACCTGATCGTCGATCGTCGTCTGCATCTGCATCGACTTCGCGTAGTCGAACGCGCCGTCGATCCGCAGATCACCGCGCGTGCCGATCACACGGAACGTCGAGACCGCTGCCGTCGCGACGCTGGCGCTGAGCGTCAGGATGCGGTCGTTCGGGAAGCGCAGCATGCCGACGAACGTCTCCTCCGTACCGCCGGCCGTGCGCGCTTCGCTCGTCCAAGCCATCGCCTCGATCGGCTCGTCGCGGAACAGGTAGCGCCCGGCGTTGATGCAGTAGATGCCGAGGTCGTAGAGCGGCCCGCCGCCCTTGTCGCGCGGACCGAGGCGGATGTTGTCGTCGTCTCGGACACGGATGGTCAGCGTCGCGTGGATCAACTTCGCGTCGCCAATGCGCTGCTGTGCGATCTGCTGGACGGCGAGCAGGTTCGCGTCGTCGAAGTGCAGTCGGTAGGCGATCATCAGCCGAACGTTGGCGCGGTCGCAGGCGTTCTGCATCCGACGACATTCGGCAGTCGACACCGCCATCGGCTTCTCGCACAGGACATGCATGCCGGCGCGGGCGGCGCGGACGGCGAAGTCGGCATGCAGATGATTGGGAAGCGCGATGTAGACGGCCTCCGCGCGAGACGCGGCCAGTGTCGCCTCCATCTCGTCGTAGCCGGAGGTGTGCTCGACGCCGGTCCGGCGCCGCAGCACGTCCTGCTTCTTCGGATCGTCGGTGATCAATGCGACGAGTTCGGCGTCGCGGCGCGCGTTCCGGAATGCCGGCAGGACCGCGACCTGCGCGATGTGACCGACACCGACGACGGCGAAGCGAACCGGGGCATCGCGGCGCGAGGCCGTCTTCGACGATCGGGTCGACTTGCGCGGCGTCACGACGACACCGGCTTCCGGCGCGTCCGGGTCGAGGTTCGCTTCGTCTTGGTTGCGCCTCGCTTCGTGGCGCCCTTCTTCGCGGTGCCGGTCTTCGCGGTGCTCTTGCTCGCGCGGCGCTGCTTGGCGGGACGCTGCGATGCCGCCTTCCGCTGCGCGGTACGCGTGACCGGCGCCTTGCGGCCGGCGGCCGGCTTGCGGCGTGGCAGCTTCGTCACGCGCTTGCGCCGCGACGTCGGCTCCGCCTCCCCGGTCTCCGCGCGCTGCTTGTTGACGGTGCGCGCGGCGATCTCCTTGGCGCGCTTCGCGGACCGCCCGCGCCGGACCTCCCCGCGTCGGATGTGTTCGTACTGACGTTCGCGCTTCTCGGACCACTTCTCTGGCATCGGTCGGGACTCCGTTCTGGTCGGTCGATCGATGCGGCGTGCGCAAAGCGCGGGCCGGTCGCCCGTGCGATGGCGTGGGACTTCGGACGCGACCCGCGTTGCGCAGCTTGAAGAAACGTCTGCGCGTTCGCGCGGCGTCAGGCCGACTTGCGCAGCACGGTGCGCGCGGCGCGGAGCAACCACGGCGACAACACCAGCGTGACCGTGACGAAGACGAATGCGACGCGCGCCAGCGGCGAGAGTCCGAGTTGGACCCCGAGCAGATGCGACGCTTCCGCCATGACCAGACCGACGAGCAGTGTCAGGATCGACATCTGGACGTCCATGCGCGGCTGGAAGCAACCGAGCGCGCGCGCGCCGACGAAGCTGACGGCGCACTTCACCAGATCCGTGCTCGCACAGCCGATCACCGCGCCGACGAATCCGAACTGCGACGACAGCACCGGGATCAGGATCAGCATTCCAACGACCTTCGCGCCGCACGACACGGCCACCCAGCGCGCCTGTCCCGACGCGATCAGCGCCGCGCTGTAGATCCCGTCGAGCATCATGAACCAGGCGCCACCCGCGAGGATCGGCACGATCCAGGCCGCGTCGGCATAGCCGGCCGGGTAGACGAACGTGATGAACGCGTCCGAGCCGCCGATCATCAGCGCGACGAGGTAGCAGCCGATCGCCAGCGACGGCAGCTTGATCTGTCGGACCGCGTTCGCCAGCGGTTCGCCGCGGCCGTGCACGCGACTGAACAGCGGCAGCGAGACCGACAGATGGATGCTGCCGAGCACGGCCGGCCCCATGACGGCGAGCGACGCCGCGATGTTGTAGACGCCGACCTGGTCGAGGGTCAGCAACGCTGGCAGCATCAGCCGGTCGGCCTGCATCGCCAGGAACGTCATCGTCGTGCTGAGCAGGATCCACTTGCCGAAGCCGACGATCCAACCAACGCATTCGCGGTCCCAGCAGAAGCGGTTGCGACGTCCGGGCAACAGCAGGTGGCTGAACGCGACCGTGCAGATCGCGCCGGCGATCGAGCCGAGGACCAGCGCGAGCACGGATCCGGTCGCGGCCGCGAACGCGATCATCACGGCCACGGCGACGACCTGACTCGTCAGGTTCATCAGCGTGACTTTGCCGAGCGCGACCTTCCGGCTCTGCGCGTGGACGTTCGTCGACTCGAATCCGCTCAACAGACAGGTGATCGACGCGATCGGAACCAGCATCAGGAGGTCCCAAGCGCGCGGATCCTCGTTCGTCGACGCGTAGATCGCCGCGAACGGCCACGCCAGGAGACACGCGATCAGCGTCAGGCCGAAGCCGCGGACGACCTGGATCGTCCATGCCGTGTCGAGGAAGCGCTGTTCGTCGCCCTTCGGATGCTGCACGACGCTCTGGCTGATGCCGACGTCGGAGAACATCTGCAGGCCCTGCAGCAGAGCGTTGACGAGGCCCATCAACGCGAAGTCGGCCCTCAAGACGAGATTCGTCAGGACGACGTTGCTGCCGAAACGAATGGCCTGCGCGAGGCCGTAGCCACCGAGCGTCCACAGCGAACCGCGAACGGCGAGGGTCTGCAGCGACGGCGCTGGCGACGGTGGCGGCGTCCCGGGCGGCGCGCCGCCTTCCGGACCTTCCGACTCGATCGGGACCACACTCGTTCTCGTCATCGAACGCGTTCAGACGCCTGCAGACGGGCCACCGGGCCGACGGTCGCGCCGGCGTCCGCCGCGTTCATGCGATGCTGTCTCCGATCAGCCACCGCGGCGCGGGAAGTGTGTGGCGATTCAGGACGCCGCCGAGAACGGTCACGCCGGCGCTGCGCAGCGCCTCGACGAGGTGGCGCGCGGCCGCCTTCTTGACGGTTCCGGAGCGAAAGACCGGTACCGCCGCGTCGACGAGCCACAGCAGCGATCGGACGTCCGGGTAGAGCAGCAGCGGCGGCGTGTCGACGACGACGTAGTGGTACTGGCGGAAGACCTGCTGCAGCAGTTGCACGTTCGTGTCGAGTGCGAAGCCGCCGCGAATCAGCGGGCTCGGCCGACCGGCCGGTAGCACCGTCAGTCCCTGCACGTCGGTCCGACGCAGGACGGCCTTCGCGGGCGCCTCGCCGCGCAGAAGTTCGCCGAGTCCCGGGCCGTCGGGCGCGCCGAGCAGCGACAAGAGGCCAGGGCGCGGCAGGTTCGCTTCGACGAGCAGAACGCTCTCCCGCATGCTCTCGGCGAGTCCGATCGCCGCGCAGCCGGCGACCGTCGTGACGCCCTCGTCGACGTCGGTGCCGCAGATCGCGATTTTGACCGGCGTCGGCGACTTGCCGTCCGGCGCCAGCGCCTGCCACAGATCGTCGATCGCCGAACGCAACGGTTCGAAGCCGCGGCCGATCGCAAGGAGTTCGTTGGTCACGCCGGTCGCGCTCACGGGACCTCCAGATCGGCGGCCGGCCGGCTCGGCGCCAGTCCGCGCCAGATCCGCGACTCGTCGATGACGGTCAAGAGGGGGATGCCGAGCCCGCCCGGCACGTCGGCCGTGCGCCGAATTCGCCCGTCGAGCAGGTGCCGGACCAGCGCGAACGCGACCGACGCCATGCCGCAGAGCACGGCGCCGATCGCGATCGAACGCAGGCGCGACGGGCCGGACTTGTAGAGCGGCAGCGTGGCCGCTTCGAGCACGCGGAGATTGCTGAAGCCCATCTCGTCGAGCCGCGACAAGTCCGTCATCCGACCGAGCTCGGCGAGCAGGCGTGACGACTCGGTCGTCGCGGCGAGCAGTTCGTTCTCGATCGACCTGTACTTCGGGAACGCGTCGTCGAGCCGCTTCAGCGTCGCGCGCCATTCGGTCAGCTGCGTGCGCGCCGTTGCGAGCTTCTGTTCGATGGACGTGACCTCTTCCTGCGTCGCTTGGTATCGACGGCGGAGTTCTTCGTACTCGGGGTTCGGCACTTCGACTTCAGTCGCGTCGGGCGGGAAGAACTGCTCCGTCTCCTTCAGTCTTCCCTTGATGAACTCGAGCTCTCTGCGTTGCGTCTCCGCCTCGGCGCTCAGCAGGCGGGGCTGCGAAAGGTTCGCTTCGATCTGCAGGATCCGGAGTTCCAGCGAACTGTAGAGCGGATTCGGAACGCGGCCGGCGTCACGCACCCGTCGCACCGTTCGCGGGACGCGGTCGCCCTGCAGCTGCTGGTTGAGGAACGTCAGCAGCGCGTTCTGCGCGGCGACCTCCTGCTCCATCTCGGCGACGTCCTGCTCGAGCCTGCCGACGGCTGCCTGCGCGTCGCCGAGCTCGACGTCGAAGTTCGAGAACTTGTGCTCGGTCTTGAAGGCCCGCATCTGGACGAGCAGCGATTCGACATGCGTGTTGGCCTCCTTGATCTTGTCCTGCATCGCCTCGACGACACCGGCGACCGAGAAGAACAGGCGGTGATACTCCTCGGCCGACGTCAGGTACGCGTCGAGGATGTCGCGCGCTGCCGTACCGGTGCTCGACGAGCACCACGCGACGTAGACCGTCGACGAGAAGTCGCCCTCGACCTGGATGCTCTGCATCAGGATGTCGGTCGCGATCTGAACGCTCGTCTCCGGATCCGCAGGGCCGGCGTCCTCGACGCGCGACGCGAACCACCACCGTTGGAAGCTGTGCATCCACCGCCGCAGGAACGAGTCGTCGGGGCTCGACCACTTCGTCGGGTCGTAAGGCGCCAGCACGACCTCGGGTCCAATCTTGCGCGCCGTCCGCTCGAACAGCGCGCGACTGCGCAGCAGGTGCAACTGGTTCGCCGCCGCACCGCGCGGATCCTGGTGACCGCGGGAGAAGTCGCCGGCGATCCGCTCGGGACTCAACGACTCGCGCTCGCCGGCCCGCAGCAACAGCTTGCCCGTCGACGTGAACGTGTTGGACTGCATCAGCCCGAGGATCAGGCCGGCTCCGGCGCCGAGGACCGTTGCCATGACGATCCAGAACCACGACCGCAGCAACGCGAAGACGAGGACGCCGATCGGATTCGTACCGACCGGACTCGTCTCTTCCGACGGCGAAGCGGGTGGAGGGAGCGTGGTCATGCGACCGTCAGCCCGAGACCGGCAGATACGGGAAGGGCAGCAGACGCCGGATGTACTGGTCGACCCAGATGTCGACGTCGTCGATCGGCGTGTTCGGCACGAACACGATGTCGTGCTTCTGCAGCATGATCGGGAGCGCAGCGCCCCAGTACTTGACGCGCGCATCGATGCGCCACGCGATCTGGCGGCCTTCGTCCGGGAGCCAGCGCACGAGCAGGAGGTGCTGCAGCAGCGCCGTCTCCTTCAGCGGTCCGCCGGCCCGACCGAGGGCCTCGATCAGCGTCAGGCGGCCGTTCGTTCCCATGGCGACCTCGCCCGGACTGTTGACCTCTCCCATGACGACGATGCTGCCTTCCGGGACCGCAGTCGTTCCGCCGGCCGCCTCGCCGGCACTCGAACCGCGGCCGACCAGGTTGATCGTGAACTCGACCTTGGCGCCCGGCGACACGTTGTGAGCGGCGCGAACCCGGCTGTAGAGCCCCTCGATCGACAGGCCGGCGACGGCGATCTCGCCGATCTCGTGCAACGACGTCTTGCCGTCGAGCCGGATCTGCACGGTCTGTGTCAGCGCTGGCTGCGCCGGCCACTCGATCTCCAGCGTGTCACCGGGTCCGAGGAGGACGCGCGGTGGCCGCATCGTCGCATTCACTTCCTCCGCGATGTCCGGCAGCGGCGTGCCGTACGAGGCACAACCAGCCAGGAACCAAACCGACGACAACAGCAGACTGCGAACGACGTTTCGCATGGAGCTCGGGCGGGATGAGGACTTCGGGGTGGATCACGGCGGGATGCGCAGCGTTCCTTCGGGCGCAGGACCGTCCAGGCTGAAGATCCAGTATCGCCGCAATCCTAGCCATGCCAACGCCGCAGGCGCGCGGCCGAGATCTGGTCCGCGCCGGGCGCGTGCGATGCAGCGCGAATCGGCGGTCGCCGAGCCGGCGCGCCGCGGTCGGTCGCAGCGGCCCACCGAAGTGGGCCGCGATCCATCAGATCTCGCGTCGGGTCACATCCCGAGCGACGTCCGCACGTAATCGCGCACGGCGTACGCCGTGTACTCGTGGCGCCAGTTCGCCCGGCCCTGCTGTCGAACCTCTGCCATGAAGGCCTCGTGCGTCGGCGTGCGACTCATCGAGTTCTGGTAGTCGGCGACCGAGACCCCGCGGAACGGACGACGGAGGTTCTGCGAGGTGGACGTCAGGTCACCGATCGCTGCCTGCCACTGCGGAAGCGTCAGCGTCCGTGATCCGACGTTGAACCAACGCCCACCACTCGCGCTCGAGTGGAACACATTGCCGCCGGAGAGCACCGACGACAGCCCCTCGGCATGACGGATCAGCAACGAGTTCGAGATCGTGTTGAAGAACTCGTTGCGGGCGAACTGGACGTTCTGGAACCCTTGCGGGGCCCCGCTGAACGCGAACGTGCCGCCCCAGTTCGAAATCACGTTGCCGACGATCGCCAAGTTGCGGATCGGACGCAGCGTCGGGTCGTCGATGTCGACGGTGAACGGCACCGGCATGTTGCCGAGGACGTTGTTGGCGACGACGTTCTCTGCGATCACACCGCTCGTCAGGTTGCTCGCGCTGATCCCCCAACCTCGCGGATGTTCCGGCGCGATGTCCTTGCCATCGAGAACGATGTTGCGCAGCGCGACGATGCCGACACCACCCGGTTCCGGATGGGTCCCGCCGCCGAGCGTCATCGAGATGCTGTTGCGCAGGAACAGGTTGTCCGTCAACACGCCGCCACAGCGAAGCTGCAGCCCGTGGGACGCTCCGTTCACGAACATGCTTCCTCGCACCACGACGCCGGTGTTCCCGTTCGCGATGTAGACGTTGTGACGGAAGATCGTCGCAACGGCGCCTGGCACGTTCGCGTTCCACCCGTTCATGTCGAACGTGCAGTCCTCGAGCAGCATTCGATCGACATTGGCCACGAACATCCCCTGCGCGTGCGACGGACCTACCGTGTAGTTGTCGGCGAAGATCGTGCGGCGGATCGTGATGTTCGTGTGCCGGCCCTCGTAGCCCTGAACGACGGCGCCATTGAGGAAGTTCTCGAAGACGCAGTCCTCGATCCAGACGTTCGCACTCGGCGACAACAACATCAGTCCGGTCGGTTCGTTCGTGCCCGTGGAACCCTCACGCCCGTTGAAGTGGATTCCGGACATCGCGATGTTGTCTCGCGTCGCCGGCGCCGAGCCACCGCCCATCACTGCATATCCGGTCGTTCCAGCGCAGTTCAGCCGAGGCCTCGCGGTGCCAGGACCGTAGCTGGACAGCAGCTGAGGCTCCTTCGCGGAGCGGCCGCGCGTGGTCCAACTGACGGCCTCCTGGAACACGTCGCCGCGACGCAGCAACAGCCAGTCGGGGAACTGATCGCGCATCAACCGCCGTCCCGCCGCGATCGTCCGCTTGGGCCGCTGCGGCGTCAGGCCGTCGTTGGCGTCGTCGCCCTGGGAGCTGCTGACGTAGACGATCCGAGAGTCTGGCGACGGGGTGAAGTCGCGGAAGCCTTGCAGCGGTTCGTCGTTCCGCAGCGAGAGCGTGAACTGACGGGTCGCCACCGTGCGTGCGTTCGTCACGTCGAGGAAACGAATCGCGGCAACATGATCGCCGAGCGGCAAGGTGCCGGCGGCGATCGGATCGACGGTCAGCGTGATCAGCTCGAAGCCGGTGCTGGTGAACGTGCCGCTGCTCGCGCCCTGCACGTTCAACCACGGTTGAGAAGACTGGACCGACCACGCGTACGGCGTCGGACGATCGAGTTGCCAGCGATAGACGAGCGGATTGGTGACGACGCGGCCGGCGACCGAGGTCTGCAGCGCGTCGTTGTTGGGGAGCACCGGATTGCTGCCGGGCGAACCGGCCGGCGAGCTCGTGTCGCCAGGACCGGAAGAAGGAGCCGCCGGGCGACGATCCGAGCACGCACCGAGTGCGGCGATCGTCAGCGCCAGAAGCGCGGCAGGTAGCGAAGCGGCCGAGAACGAAAAAGACTGGGATGGAAGGAAACGCGAACGGAGCTTCCGCTCCGTACGACACGACGACTCTGTCATGGTGGTCGGCAGGGGGTGACGTTGCTTCGAGTCACCGTCGCACTCGAGGCGCGATCGACGCCGAGAAACGGTCGTCGGTCGTGGTGTGCCGGGAGCACGCGGTTGGAAGAGCTGCGCAGCCTCGCGGGATCCTCACCGTGTCTGCCGCACTCCTACGCGCCTCGTGGTGTGAGGTGGTTCGCGCGGTGGCGTGGCGTCTTCGGTGCGTCCAGAACGAGTGCGCACCTTACGGAGACCGTTATCGACTTCGGCTTCCGAAACTGGAGCAGATCGACAGAAACTCTCGCTCGCGTCGGCGTCGTAGCAGTTTCCCTCGCAAAGCAGCGAGGTCGTTCCCTAACCAATGGATGCACGACCCGTCGCTCGCTGGCACGACTGGAGAGGAAGGTCCCGAGACGAGCCAGGGAACCGCGGCGTGGGGACGCGACCGCGGCGGGGAGTCGCGAGCGAGCGACGGGCGGCTCCTTTCCGTCCCCCGAGCCGTTTCCCCGAGTCGTTTCCCCGAGTCGTTTCCCCGAGTCGTTTCCCGAGCCGCCGCCCCGAGCCGTCGTCCCGGTCAGCGCACGATCAGAGGTCGATCAGAGGTACTGGTACTGCGGCCCGCCGCCGCCCTCTGGAGTGACCCAGTTGATGATCTGGTACGGGTCCATGATGTCGCACGTCTTGCAGTGCACGCAGTTGCTGGCGTTGATCTTCAACCGCAACTCGCCCTGCGCGTTCGGCTCCATCTCGTAGACCGCTGCCGGACAGAAGTGCTGGCACGGGTTGCCGTACTCGACCGTGCAGCGGTTGTGACAGATGTCGGTGTCGGCGACGACGAGGTGGCACGGCTGGTCTTCCTCGTGCTTCGTGCCGCTGGAGTAGACGTTCGTCAGCTTGTCGAACGTCAACACGCCGTCGTGCGGCAGCCGCTCGGCGACCGGCTTCCGGCCGCCGTGGTAGGCCGCGAGGGTCTTCATGTACGCGTGCCCCGCCTTGCTCTTCATGTGGTCGAAGAACAGGAACCCGCGGCCGCCGGAGATCTGCCCGAACGCGGCGTTGGCAAGACCGAACAGCCGGCCCTTGTGGAAGCCCTGGTGAAAGTTGCGCGCCGTTCGCAGCTCGGCGTGGCTCCAGTCCTTCGCGAACGCCTCGTCGTAGGCGACCGTCGTCGCGCTGCTGAAGTCGCCCTTCTGCAACGCCGCCAACGCCGTCTGCGCGGCGAGCATCCCGCTGCGGATCCCGAGGTGGATGCCCTTCAAGCGGACCGCGTTCAGGAAGCCGGCCGCGTCGCCGGCGATCAGGAACCCGTTGCCGTACATCCGCGGCATCGCGAACAGTCCGCCCTCCGGCAGGCTCTTCGCGCCGTACGAGATCATCTTTCCGCCGTCGAGGAACTTGCGAACGCGCGGGTTCAGCTTGTAGCGCTGGAACTCACGGTGCGGATCGAGCGCCGGATCCTTGTAGTCGAGGCCGACGACGAGCCCGACCGAGACGTGCGTCGTGCCGTTGCCGGTCTTGCCCATCCCGTAGACCCAGCCGCCGCCGAACGCGTCCCCCTTCAACGGGTACCCCATCGTGTGGACGACGAGACCCGGGGGGCACTGCCCCTCCGGCACCTCCCAGACTTCCTTGACGCCGATGCCGTAGACCTGCGGGATCTCGCCATCCAGCCGAAGGTCCTTGACCAACTGCTTGGTCAGCGAGCCGCGGCTGCCTTCGCAGAGGATCGTCAGCTTCGCGGCGAGGATCGCCCCGGCCTCGTAGGTCGCCTTCTTCTCGCCGTGCTTGTCGACGCCGGCATCCTGCAGCTGCACGCCGGTGACCTTGTCGCCGTCGCGCACGAGCGCGGCGCCCGGGAAGCCCGGGAAGATCTGGATGCCCTTGCTCTCGGCGACCTCGCCGAGCCAGCGGGTCAGTTTGTTCAAACTGACGACGTAGTTGCCGTGGTTCTTCAACGGCGGCGGCGTCACCGGGAGTTTGACGCCACCATTCGCAGTCAACCAGAGCACGTAGTCGTCGTTCACTTCGGCTTCGACCGGCGCCCCGCGCTCCCGCCAATCGGGAACCAGTTCGTTCAAACCGCGCGGATCGAGGACCGCCCCGGAGATCGCGTGCGACCCGATTTCCTTCCCCTTCTCGATGACGACGATTTCCGGCGTGAGGGTCTCTCCGGTGCCACTGGCGGAGACCGCCGCGTTGTGACGCTCGACCAGGTCTGCCAGATGGATCGCGGTGGCGAGGCCCGTAGGACCGCCGCCGACGATCACGATGTCGAATTCCATCGTCTCGCGGGTCATCTCGAACTCGATGCGAAGGGCATGCGAAGGCTGCGCAGAAGGGCGGGGAGCATAGCCACGCGCGGACAGCCGCCGAAACTTCATCAGGGCAGTCCACGGTCTTGGTTACAGCTTTTGCTGGCACCACTAGGAGATCGCGTTCCGGTGCAAACCGGAGCCGGCCCATCAGGCCGGTCCAACCAGGACACGGAGACCGACGATGACCCCCGTCTTCACGCTCGCAGAAGCCAACCAGATGCTGCCGCTCGTTCGAGTGCTCGCGCACGAAATGACCGAGCGACGGACCCAGCGCAGCCGCCTCCAGCGCGTGCGCGCCGAGTTGGATGCCGCGCAGACGCCCGAGGGCCTCGTCGCGACGCTCTCCGACCTCGACGCGCGGATCTACGAACACGACGAAGCGATGCGGCACGCGACGAAGGAGCTGCACGACCTCGGCCTGACGCTGCTTCGCACGTATCCGCTGACGATCCACTTCCCCGGCCGCGCACGAAACGGCGACGTCGTCTTCTGCTGGCAGGAGGGCGAGGAGTCGGTCATGCACGGGCACGCCTGCGGCGAAGAAGAGGATCCGCGTCGCCCGCTGCGCGTGAAGTCGAACGATCCGGCGAATCACGGGACCCACTGAGGCGGGTCGTCGTCCGCGCCCGGTAGAACTGCGCGGATGTTCCACCACGTCGTCCTCTACCGGCTGCGCGCGGGCGTGACCCTCGATCGCGTTCGCGCCGCCCGCGAGTCCCTCGCCGCGTTGGTGGAGAGCCTGCCGGGCATCCACCACCTGTCGGTCACCGACAACCTCGCGACGCAGAACGGCGGCTACACCCTCGCCCTCTTCTCGGCGTTCGAGTCGCAAGCTGCGTTCGACATCTATCGCCGTCATCCCGAGCAGGTCCGCGTCGAGCAGGAACTGCTCGCGCCGGTCGTCGAGGAGCGCATCGTCGCCGAAGGAACGTGAACGCGACCCGACGCGCCGCGCGGCTCGCTTGACCGGGGCGCGGCGGCCGGTGGAATGCCGCAGATGAAGCAAGCCATGCGCGTCGCCGTCACAGGCGCGGCCGGACAGATCGGATACAGCCTCCTCCCGCGAATCGCCAACGGCGACATCTTCGGCCCGGACGTTCCCGTCCACCTGCAGTTGCTCGAGGTCACGCCCGTGCTGCCGAAGCTGGTCGGCGTGCAGATGGAACTCGAGGACTGCGCGTTCCCGTTGCTCAGCGGCATCACGTGCAGCGATCGCGCCGAGGTCGCGTTCGCCGACGCCGATCTCGTCCTGCTCGTCGGCAGCAAGCCGCGTGGGAAGGGCATGGAGCGCAAGGACCTGATCCTCGACAACGGTCCGATCTTCACCGGCCAGGGCCAGGCCATCGCCGCCGTCGCGAAGAAGAGCGTCCGCGTCGTCGTCGTCGGCAACCCGTGCAACACGAACGCGCTGATCGCGATGCACAACGCGCCCGGGATCGATCCGAAGCAGTTCACGGCGATGACGATGCTCGATCAGAGCCGCGCCCGGGCGCAGCTCGCCAACAAGTCCGGCGCGCACTGGAGCACAGTTCGCAACGTGACGATCTGGGGCAACCACTCGAACACGCAGTACCCCGACTGGCACCACGCGACGATCGGCGGCAAGCCGGCGGCACAGGTCATCGGCGACGACACGTGGCTGAAGCAGACGTTCATCCCGACCGTCCAGGAACGCGGGAAGGCCGTCATCGACGCGCGCGGCAGTTCGTCGGCGTTCTCGGCCGCCGGCGCGGCGATCGACCACGCGCGCGCGCTGTTCCACGCGACGAAGTCCGGCGAATGGACGTCGCTGTGCGTTCGCTCGGACGGCAGCTACGGCATCCCCGAGGGGATCATCTGTTCGTTCCCGTGCACGACGGACGGCAAGGGTGACTGGAAGATCGTCCAAGGGCTCGCGATCGACGACTTCAGCGCATCGATGACCAAGCGCTCGGTCGACGAGCTGCTGCAGGAGCGCGACATCGTCAAGCACCTGCTGAAGTGACGTAGTCGCCCGTGGAACCGCTCGCCGCTGCGGGGATCGCCGCAGCCGGTGTCGTGATGGGTGCCGTCAACAACCTCGCCGGCGGCGGCGGCGCGCTCGGACTCGTCGCGCTCGAAGTCGCCGGCGGGCTGCCAGTGGCCGCGGCGAATGCGAGCCTGCGCCCGGCGGCGGTCGGGATCAGCGTCGGCGGTCACTTCGGCTTCCGCAGCCGCGCGCTGCGCGTGCCGTCGAGTGCGTGGATCTTCGGCGCCCTCGCGGTTCCGGGCAGCGTCGCCGGGTCGTACCTCGTCAGCACGACGCCGGTCTGGCTGTACCGACTCGTGCTGGGCGCGATCCTCTCGACCGTGCTGTGGCAGCAACTGCGTCCCGGCGCGCGCGAAGCCGCCGTTCGGGGCGCCGCGTCCCCCACGTCGACCGCACGTTCCCCGTGGCTCGCCGTCGTGCTGTTCCCGCTGGTCGGCGTCTTCATGGGATACGTCCAGGTCGGGTCGGGTCTGCTGATCATGGCCGTCATGACGCTGCTGCGAGAACGCGACCTCGTTCAGGTCAACGCATCGAAGATGGTCATCGTGCTGTTGTCGTCGGTCGCGAGCGTCGCGTACCTCGCGATCGAAGGCACGATCCACTGGCCCGCCGCACTCGCACTGGCTGCAGGCGCCGCCTACGGCAGCTTTCTTGCTGGGCGCTGGAGCGTCGGCGGCGGTCACGCGCGCGTCCGCATCGCTGTCCTCGCGATCACTTCGATCGTCTTGGTCTACCAGGCGACGCTGCTGGTGCGCGGCGTCTGACGCCTCGCTTGTGACCGACTCCACCGCCTGAGACAACCACCGGCATGACTCGACACGTCCTCGTGACCGGTGCCAGCGCCGGCATCGGTGCCGCCGTTGCGCGCATGCTCGCCCCCGGCAATCGGATCTCCCTCGGTGCCCGGCGGGTCGAACGTCTCGCCGGCATCGTGCCAGACGCGTTCCACGGGCGTCTCGACGTGACCGACCAGAACAGCGTCGATGCGTTTCTGGAATCTGCCGTCGAACGCAACGGCCCGGTCGACGTCCTCGTCAACAACGCCGGCCTCGCACGCGGCGTCGAACGGATCGCCGACGCCGACGGCGACGCGTGGCGCGAGATGATCGAGACGAACGTCCTCGGCGTGCTGAACGTGACCCGTCGCGTCGTGCCGTCGATGATCCGTCGCGGCGACGGGCACGTCGTCATGATCGGTTCGATCGCCGCCTACCAGACCTACGAAGGCGGCAGCGTCTACTGCGCGTCGAAGCGCGCGCTGCAGGCGATCGGCGAAGGGCTGCGCCTCGAGACGCTCGGCACCGGCGTCCGCGTGACCAGCGTCGATCCCGGCATGGTCGAGACCGAGTTCAGTCTCGTTCGTTTCCGCGGTGACCAGGAGCGCGCGGCGAAGGTCTACGACGGCGTTCGTCCGCTGACGCCCGAGGACGTCGCCGAATGCGTCGCGTTCGCCGTCTCGCGCCCGCCGCACGTCGACATCGACGTCATCCTGGTCAAACCGACCGATCAGGCTGCCGTCGGCAAGGTTCACCGGCGGACCTGAACGGCACACCGAAGCGAGCCCACGGATGATCGACGTCTACCTGATCGCGCTGACCCTCGGCGCCGTCCTGCTGCTGACGTTCGAGCGCGCGTCGATGACGACGGTCGGCGTCGGGCTCCTGCTCGCCGTCTCGATCCCCGGGCTGCTGTCGGTCGATCGCACCGCGCAGTCGCTCGCCGTCCCGCCGATCCTGACCGTCGCGGCGCTGTGCGTCGTCGGCGAAGGATTGTCCCGCACCGGCGTCGCGTCGTTGCTCGCCCGTCGGCTGCTTCGCAACGGCAGCAGTTCCGAGGCGATGGTCGTCCTGAAACTCTGCGTCGTCGCCGCCTTCGCGTCGGCGTTCGTCAACAACACGCTCGTCGTCGTCGCGTTCCTGCCGGTCGTCACGACGATCAGCCGAGCGACCGGAATCTTCCCTTCGCGAATGCTGATCCCGCTGTCCTACGCGTCGATCCTCGGCGGCGTCTGCACCCTCGTCGGAACGTCGACGAACCTGCTGGTCAGCGGCTCGATGGAACGCCTCGGACTCGCGCCGATCGGCATGTTCGAGTTGACGCCGGTTGGCGTCACACTGACCGCGATCGGGATCGCGTATCTGGTGACCCTCGGCCGGATCTCGCTGCCGAAGGTCCCGTCGCTGACGGCGCAGGCCGGCGCGCAGGAGACTGCCGAGTACGTGACCGAGATTCGGATCGTCAAGGACAGCCCGCGGATCGGCCAACCGGTGTTGTCGGTCGTCGGCGACGGCCCGGACGACCGCGCGCGCGTCGTCATGCTGATCCGCGACGAAGAGGCGATCGGTCCGCCGTTGCGCGACTACGTCTTCGAGGCCGGCGATCTCGTCGTCGTTCGCGGTCCGGTCCGCGAACTGACCGGTCAACTGACACCTGAGGAACTGCGGCCGCCGGGTGTCTCGCAGCATGTCGCCCTCGACGAGTACGACCCGCGAACGATGAAATTCTTCGAGCTCGCGCTGACGCCCGACTCGGCGCAGATCGGTCGCGCGGTGCGACAGCTCCACCTCGAACGCGACCACGGCGCCGTCGCCGTGGCCGTCCAGCGCAGTGGTCGCCACACGCGCAACCGCGTCGCGACGATGCGGCTGCGCTCCGGCGACGTCGTGCTGGCGTTCGGCGACG
>JAEYTU010000061.1 GCA_023433825.1 Planctomycetota bacterium | reverse complement strand
GCGCCACCGCCGCCGCCGCGCGAGAACCCGCCGCCGCCGCCACCCGCGCCGCCCGGACGCGACGTGCGCTCGCGAGCTTCGTTGACCTTCAGCGCGCGTCCCTGGACGTCATGGCCGTCCAGCGTCTGAATCGCCTGCTGCGCGCCCTCCGCCGTCTCCATCGTGACGAATCCGAAGCCGCGGGAACGGCCGGTGTCGCGATCGATCATCACCTCGGCGCTCTGCACCGGGCCGCAAGGGGAGAAGACCTGTTCGAGGTCTGCGTTGGTGAAAGAGTAGGGGAGGTTCCCCACGTAGAGTCTGGTCGCCATCTGCGAACTCGGAAGAAACGGATCAGTTCGACTTCGGGGAGCTGGGCTTCGGCCGGCAAGCGATCGGGCAATGGGCGCGCGACTTCGTACTTCTCTCCTGAGCCTCTGCTTCGCGGGTCCGTCGACTCCGAACTGTCGAGTCACAGACCACCGGCGCAACCACGAGGTGCGGCGCGTCGACAGGTGAAAACCCTAGCGGCTCGATCGCGCACTCGCGAGATGCCGCGACGAAATCCTGCGGCTCACGCGCGGACCTCCGGCGACTCGGTCGACTCGATCACGCCGTGCACGAGTCGCTCGCGCACGCGACACAGTTCATCGAACGTGACCTCGGGCACGTGCCACGGCACCGTTCGCCAAGCGTTCGCTGCAGCCCCGCCGAACACCGCGCCGTCCGGACGCTCCGCACGAAGGTCGGCCCACAGTCGCACCGGGCACGCGCGCACGCGATGGTCGACCGGCCCGGTGGCAGCGAGCCAACCGTCGATCCGATCGTGCAGTTCGATCAGCAGCCCGCGTGCGTTTCGCAGTCGTAACCGCGCACCGGCGCGGGACTTGCCCTTGGTCTTGCGATGCGTGGGCTGCGCGCGGCCATTGCCACGGACGACGTAGGCCTTCTCGACTTTGTGATGCAGACAGTCGTCGTCGGACCACAGACCGACCGCGAACGCACCGGCGCGGAACAGGACGACGAGTTGCCGACCGAGGCGCTGCGGGAACGACGCCGCGTAGTCGGACGCATTGCGGACGTCGTCGCCGATCGGCAGCAGCGGCGGCGGTCGGAACGTGACGCTGCGACCGTCGTCGACGCCGACGAACGCGACGCGACCGTGCGCGATCGTCAGCGACGTGCGGCGGCGCAACGCATCGAGACGTTCGACGGTCTCCGACCAATGGAATCGGAGCTTCGAACGGCGACCCGACGCTCCGCCGTCGTCGGCGTCACCGTCGTCGACGTCAGCTTCGTCGGATCGCATACGCGTGACCGTCGGCCAGCGTCACGTGGTGCTCCAACGCGAAGCCCTGCGTTCGCAACACCGTCTCCAACGCCGTCGTGGCCGGCGGCGGCTCGGCCGGCCCCGTCGCGGCGCGATGGCGCGAGAAGACCCACAGTCGATCGGCGCCGGTTGCGTCGAGCACGACCCCGAAGTCCGCCGCGAGTGCGTCGTCCGGGAGTGCGACGAACTGCCACCGATCCGAGCCGACCCATCGCACGCGTCGCGCGCCGATCGTCGCGTCGATCTCGTCGAACGCGCGACCCGCCGGATCGCGGTACTGCGCGCGACGCGTCCAGACGCCGGCGTCGCGCGACATTCCGTAGTGCGCGACGCGCGTCCACGTCGAGGCCAGCACGACGTCGCCGTCGACCAAGCGCTCCGCGAGTCGGTCGACGCCAGCGCGGTCGTCGGACGACGTTCGCAGCAGGTTGTCGTGCGCCTCGAGGTGCATGCGCGACGGCGCGAGTGCGACGAAGACCGCGGCGACGACGAGCGGCGCGACGCGGGCGAACGTTCGTGGCATGCGCCGCAGCACGTCGTCGACGATCAGCAGCAGCGCCGCCCACAGGAACGGCGCGACGACGTACTGGTGCCGCAGCCCGCCGCCGAACGGGAATCGCCGCAGCAACGCCAGCGCCGCCAACATCGCGATCAACGTCACGAACGTCGCGAACACCAGCGCGCGCGCCGGGTCGCGCGGCATTCGCGGCGGCGTCGCGTAGCGGACGAGTCCGTAGCCGACGACCAGCGCCGTTCCGACAGCGGCGAGCCATGGTGCCGACGTCAGGTCTACACCGAGGAACAGCGTCAGGTCCTGCGCGAGTCCGCGGACGACGAAAGCGATCGAAGCGCCGACGTCGGCGTCGCGCGGCGGGAAGAACTCGCCGAGGTAGCCGGTCGGCGACGCCGGTCGCGACATCCGGAACCACACTGCGACAGCGGCGAGCAGCACCGTGGTCACGCCGACGATCGGCCACGCGCGAAGCGCCGAGACTCGACCGACCAACGTCGTGCGATACCCCGGCCGCAGCAGCGCGAGCGCGCCGAACGTCGCACCGAGCGCGACGAGCGGGAAGCCGTTCTGGTACAGCGACCACGGCGCGACGACGGCGCCGGCGCACAGCCACCGAAGCGAACCGCGCGTCGCCGTCGCGGGGTCGCGCAACCACTGCGTCGCGGCTGCGAACGTGACGACCGTCGCGAGCGTCGCGAGCGCATAGCTGCGAACGACGATCCCGATCGCGACGAACATCGGCGACGCCGCGAGCGCGATCACGGCGGCGTGCGCGAGCACGCGTTCGACGCCGAGTCCGCGCAACCAGACGAACGCGACCGGCAGCGTCGCCAGCGACGGCAGGATCGACGTCAGCCGACCGAGGATCGGATCGTCGCCGGGCGCCGTCATCGCGCGCAGCCACAGGTAGCTCAGCGGCGGATGCGTGTCCTTGCGGATCTCGTCGACGAAGAAGTCGAACGGCTGGATCTCGCCGAAATACAGGTGCCACCACTCGTCGCTGCCGGGCACGTAGGTCCGCGCGCAGACGATGTGGACGACGGCCGCCGCCGCGACGACGACGGCGAGCACCAGCGCGTCGGCGAGTCGCGTCACTTGCCGCCCGCGCGGCGCTGTCGTTCGCGTGCGTCGATCACGTCGATCGTGAATCCGCCGTGGCGCTTGTCGCCGATCGTGACCAACCAGTCGCTGATCTCGGCGACGCGGCATTCGTGCGCGGCGCCGCTTCGGACGCGCTTCAGCAGAACCGGGTCGTTCGCGATCGTCCCGCGGATCCGATCGCCCTCGACCGCCGTCACGGCGATCCAGAGGTGCTCGACCTGGTCGCCTTCGCGAATCGGGAGCTTGACGAATGCACTGCCGGTGCCCGCCGCGCGGTGACGCTCGAACTCGGCGAACGTCGCACGCGCGCGCGCCATCGCGTCGTTCATCGCCGGGTCGGAGTCGGCGAACGACGTGATCGGGTCCTTTCCGAATCGTTGGACCGCGTCGACGGGATCCTCGGTCTTCAGCATCGCGCGTTCGTCGATGTGCACCATCGGCGCGTCGGGCACGGCGAACGTGAACGCCAACGCCTCGTCGTCGCCGAACGCGTCGATCACGCCGTCCATGACCGTCCCGAGCAGTGCGCGTTCCTGCGCCGTCTTCTCGGGCGTCGACGTGTCGAGCCATGCGTGGACGTAGACGAGGCCGCGCCCGCGCGGATGGTCCGTCTTCGCCGCGGCGGCATACGGGCCGAGGTCGGGCCGCATCCGGACCTGGAACGGGATGCCGCGGACCGTCGCGACCAACGTCGCGGCCTGGCGCATCGCGCGAACGCTGACGCGGTCGCCTTCGGACAGGGCCGCAAGTGCCGAGCGCAGACGCAGCGCACCCGGCAGCTTCGTCGTCGACGTCATGACGATTCCGATCGTTCGCCGCATCGGGGTCAGCGCGGCGACCGGGTCGTCGCTGCGAAGCGCGTCGGCCGTCGTCGTCGTCACGACCGTGAACGCGTGGTTCTCGTCGAATGCGGCGGCCAGCACGTCGTCGCCGAGCAACTCGGCCGCGAGCCGGGCGACGCCGTGGGTCGCGACGCGAAGCCGTTCGGCAGAGGACACGTCACTCTTCGCCGCGATCGTCAGGTACGAGCCGTGGTCGCGGATCGCCGCCGCGAGCGCCGGGTCGCGCGTCATCGCCGCCGCCGCCTCGCGGTCGTCGAAGCGATTCACCGGCGGATGGTGCACGACGAGACGATGCGGACCCGCCGCGATCGACGCGACCGGTACGACCCCGCTCTCGACGAAGACGAAATCGCCCGAGGCCACGACCCGATCGCCGGGGATCTTGCGCTGGAACGCGCGTTCGGCCGCCGCACGGAGCGCTGGCTGCGTCAGCGTCCGTTCCGACTTCAACAACAGCGTGATGCACGGCGGGCGTTCCACGGACGGTGGCATTGGCTCCGATGATTGGAATTGCTGCGCGCGCACCGCGGTGCCAACGCCCGGCGTCGACGCCGCGAGTGCCAACAGGACGGGGAACGACGTGCGAAGAATCGGGTGCGGCATGGTCGACCGGTGAGAGTTCGCGGGGCGCGGCGATCATGCGCGCCGTTCGCGGGGCGGCAAGGTCGGGAGCGATGCGCGCCGAGCGGCGATTGCAAATCCGCAATCGCTCTCGGATCGTGCCGCGCCCGATCCGCGCCCCCTGGCCCCGTTCGTCCAAAGACCCTCTCCGCCGTTGACCCACTGCTCGATCGCAGCGAACGCCTCCTTCGTACGGGTGCGTCACGGATGAAGTTCGCCATCGTCGGCGCGGGGATCACCGGTCTGACGACGGCGCACCTGCTGCTGCGCAGCGGCGCACAGGTCGACGTCTACGAGTCGAGCGCGACCGAGGGCGGACTCGCGGGGACGTTCGCGAGCGGGGAGTTTCACTTCGACTTCGGGCCCCACGAGTTCGTCACGCGGAACGAGGCGCTGGTCACGCTGCTGACCGAACTCTGCGGCACCGACCTCGTGCGCGTGACGAAGCGGACCGCGCAGCACTTCAACGGCCGGTTCGTCCGTTACCCGTTCGAGATCGGCGACGTCGTTCGCTCGATGCCGCTGCTGCGCACGATGCGTGCGGTCCTCGAAGTCGCCTGGGGCCGGCTGCGCAACGCCGTCAAACCACCGCGCGACACGTCGTTCGAGGATTGGACGCGTGCCCGCTTCGGCGACACGTTCTTCGACCACTACTTCGGGCCCTACACCGAGAAGGTCTGGGGCCTGCCACCGTCGCAGATCGACAAGCGAACGGCGGCGCACCGGATCAGCGTCGACTCGCTGTTCGACCTCGTGAAGAAGACGCTGGCCTTCCGGTTCCGCGGCGGCGAACGCCACGGCGACATCCACAGCGAGTTCTGGCGCGAGTTCCTCTACACGCGCGGCGGCGCCGGCACGCTGCAGCGCCATCTGCGTCGGCACGTCGAAGCCGCCGGTGGACGGTTCCACTTCGGCAAGCGGCTCGCGTCGATGCGCGTCGACGAAGGACGCGCGACTGCGTTGACGTTCCGCGACGGCAGCACGGTGACCGGGTTCGACGCCGTCGTCTCGACGATCCCGCTGCCGGACCTGCTGCGCGTCGCGCTCGGCGCGGAGGCCGACGGGCTGCTCGCGGCGAACGACCTGCCGTTCCGCGGGATGGTGTTCGTCTTCCTGAAGATCGGGAAGCCGAAGGTCACCGAGAACCACTGGATCTACTTCCCCGACCCGAAGATCCCGTTCCAACGCTGGACCGAGTTCGGTCACTTCGAGGCCGACATGACGCCGGCCGGATGCACCGGCCTCGCGCTCGAGGTCGCCGCGACGCCGGGCACGCCCGACTTCGACATGCCGGACGCCGAGCAGGCGGAACGCTGCATTCGCGCGATCGTCGAGATGGGCCTGATCACGCGCAGCGACGTGCTCGGCTACGACGTCGTTCGTGTGCGGCACGCCTATCCGGTGCAGGTCATCGGCTATCAGGAGCGCGCCGATGCGTTGCTCGCCGCATTGCGCCGCGTCGAGAACCTCGTCTCGATCGGTCGCCAGGGACTGTTTCGCTACTGCAATCAGAACGAGTGCATGGAGATGGCGATGGACGTCGTCCCGATGCTGCTCCGCGGTGAACGGTCGATCGTCTACACGAACGAGGGAACGTGGCGCGGCGTCGCGCTGACCGATCGCCCGAGCAGGGAATCGAGTGCCGGCGAGTCGGGGCGTCGCTAACCTTCCGCGCCTATGGCAAAGATCACCTTGAAGGGCAATCCCGTGAACACGTCCGGCGACCTGCCGAAGGTCGGCGCGACAGCTCCGGCGTTCGCATTCGTCAAGACCGACCTGTCGGCCGTCGCGCAGAAGGACTTCGCCGGTCAGCAGGTGATCCTCAACATCTTCCCGAGCATCGACACGCCGACCTGCGCGACGTCGGTGCGGACGTTCAACCAGCGCGCGGCCGGGCTGAAGGACACGGTCGTCCTGTGCGTCTCGAAGGATCTCCCGTTCGCGCAGAAGCGGTTCTGCGGCGCCGAGGGGATCGACAAGGTTCACGCCGTCTCCGGCTTCCGCGACGCGAACTTCGGCAAGAGCTACGGCGTCGACATCGTCGACGGCCCGCTCGCCGGGCTCTACGCGCGCGCCGTCGTCGTCGTCGGCAAGGACGGCAAGGTGCTGCACACCGAACTCGTCCCGGAGATCGCGAACGAGCCTGACTACGCTCGGGCTCTCGCTGCCGTGAGCTGAGCCAGGTGGCTTCGACGCTGCTCCCGCTCGGCGATGCCGCACGACCGCTGCGCGTCGCGGTCGTCGGTTCTGGTCCGTCGGCGTTCTACGCCGTTGACGCGCTGTACCGCGTCGGCGGGCTGCACTGTCGGATCGACATGTTCGAGCGGCTGCCGACGCCGTTCGGACTCGTTCGCGGCGGCGTCGCGCCGGACCACCAGAAGATCAAGTCGGTCGCGCGCGTCTACGAGCAGATCGCCGACCGCGACGGCTTCCGGTTCTTCGGCAACGTCACGATCGGACGCGATCTGTCGCTCGAGGAACTGCGCACGAACTACGACGCCGTGATCCTCGCCGTCGGCGCCGAGAGCGATCGGCGGCTCGGCGTGCCCGGCGAAGAGCTGCACGGCGTGCACGCCGCGACCGGTTTCGTCGGCTGGTACAACGGCCACCCCGATCACCTGCATCACGAGTTCGACCTCGCGAACGCCGAACGCGTCGCGATCGTCGGCAACGGCAACGTCGCGATGGACGTCGCGAGGATCCTCGTCCAGGACCCGCAGCGCCTCGCGACGACCGACATCTCCGACGCCGCACTCGAAGTGCTGCGGCGCAGCCGCGTCCGCGACGTCGTCGTCCTCGGCCGGCGTGGGCCGGCGCAGGCCGCGTTCTCGCCGAAGGAACTCGAGGAGATCGCCGAACTCGACGGTGTCGAGGTCGTCGTCGACCCGTCCGACATCGAATTGGATCCGGCCAGCCGCGCCGAACTCGAGCGCGCCGGCAAGTCCGCGCAGCGGAACGTTCGGGTGCTGAGCGAGATCGTCGCGAAGGAGCGCAAGGATGCGTCGCGCCGCGTTCACTTCCGCTTCCTCGCGGCACCCGAAGCCTGCATCGGTGAGGGCGGACGCGTCCGCGGTCTGCGCGTGCGGCGTTCGCGGCTCGAGCCCGACGAGTTGGGCGTGCTGCGCGCCGTGCCGACCGACACCGTCGACTACGTGGCGGCCGATCTGGTGTTCAAGGCCGTCGGCTATCGCGGGATCGCGCTGGCCGGCGCGCCGTTCGACGAACGCAGCGGAACGATTCCGAACACCGATGGCCGCGTCGTCGATCGCGTCGGCGGTGCCGTCGTTCCGCATCTGTACGTCGTCGGCTGGGCGAAGCGCGGACCGACCGGATTGATCGGGACGAACAGCCCGGACTCGAAGGCGACCGTCGAGTCGCTCGTCGCCGACCTCGCCGCGCGCAGCGCTCCGGCGCTCGACGCCGACGATCTCGAACGCACGCCGCGGCTGCTGCGCGAACGCGGCGTCGAGTTCGTCTCGCTCGCCGATTGGCGCGTGCTCGACCGTCACGAACAGGAGGCGGGCGCGGCGGACGGCCGTCCGCGCCGGAAGGCGACCGACGTCGCCGCGATGCTGGCGGTGATCGCCGCCGCGCGCGCCGCGAAGTCATGACCGACGACGCGCACGACCACGCGCACGGGCATTCGCATTCGCATTCGCATTCGCATTCGCACGGCCACTCCCACGCCGTTCGCGGCGACGAAGGCCGCGTCCGCGTCGCGCTCGCGCTGACGTTCGTGTTCCTGCTCGTCGAGGTCGCCGGCGCGTTCTGGTCGGGGTCGCTGGCGCTGCTGGCCGACGCCGGCCACATGCTCGCCGACGTCCTCGCGCTGACGCTGGCCTACGTCGCGTACCGCGTCGCGCGGCGCCCCGCGGATCGCCGGCGCAGCTACGGCTACGCGCGCGTGCAGGTGCTGGTGTCGTTCGTCAACGGCCTGTTCCTGTGCGGGATCGCCGTGCGGATCGGCGTCGAGGCGATCCTGCGGCTGCGAACGCCGACCGACGTCGAGGCGGCACCGCTGGCCGTCGTCGCGGCGCTCGGGTTGCTCGTCAACGTCGTCGTGTTCTTCGTCCTGCACGGCGGCGACCGTCGCGACCTCAACCTGCGGGCGGCCACGTTGCACGTCCTCGCCGACCTGCTCGGCTCGGTCGCGGCGCTGGCGGCCGGCATCGTGCTGCTGCTGACCGAATGGCGGCCGATCGACTCGCTGCTGTCGCTGGCCGTCGTCGCGCTGATCCTGGTCGGCGCCGTCAAGCTCGTTCGCCGAACCGCGCACATCCTGCTCGAAGGCGCACCCGACGACTGGCAGGACGTCGACGTCGCGGCGGCGGTCCAGAGTGGCGTGCCGGGCGTCGTCGAAGTGCACCACGTCCACGCGTGGTCGCTGACGCTCGATCGTTCGGTCGTGACGCTGCACGCGAAGTTGCGCGACGACGCCGATCCCGATGCCGCGCTCGCGGGCATCAAGCGCACGTTGCACGAGCGATTCGGGATCGACCACGCGACCGTGCAGTTGGAGTCGGGCC
>JAEYTU010000612.1 GCA_023433825.1 Planctomycetota bacterium | reverse complement strand
GCGCGCACGGCGTTTCGCATCGCGGCCCACTCGGCGTCGATCGCGAGCGGCGGCAGGGTCAGCACGTTGCCGTCGCAGACCTTCCAGCCGAGGTCTGGGAGCTGGTGCCAGTTCTGGTCGTCGAACGTCAGCATCTGGCTCGCCTGGTGCACGTTCGACCACAGGTTGTTGCCGAACGCGTTGCCCCGCAGCGTGATCTCGCGCGGATCGGCGTCGAGACGAATCGCGTCGTTGTCGGCGTAGGCGAAGACGTTGCCTTCGACGACGGCGCGCACGCGGCTGCCGAGGTGCAGCAGGTGACCGTTCGCGCCGTGGCCGGCACCGAATCGAACCGTCCATGCGAACAGCACGGTGTTGTTGCGGATCACGATCGGATTCGTCGTGTGACCGCTCTGCACGGCGATCGTCTGCGTGAAGTGGTTGACGAAGACGTTGTTCTCGATCACGTGCCCGTTCGCGACGCGCAGCGCACCTTCGGCGCCATTGCTGAACACGCAGTTGCGAATCTCGCAGTCCGGCTTCGAGAGCCAGATGTGTTCGGTCTTGTCCGAATGACCGACGTGCAGCGTGCCGTTCGCGAGGTAGACGTTGTTCGTCGTCTTGTCGAACACGAAGCCGTCGACGACGGTCCCCTGGTGGTCTTCGGCGCCTTCGAGCGTGTAGCCACCGCGGCGTCCCTTGAAGTCGGTCGGGCACAAGAGCCGCGTCGGGTGTTCCCACGGACTGCGCGTCGCGAACGTCGCGTCGTAGCCGCCCAGCAGCGCGATGTCGGGCATGTCGACGACCCAACGCCCGGCCTTCAACCGGCCGTGGTACTCGCCGCCCGCGACGTGGATCCGATCGCCGGCCTCGCACCGTTCGAGGGCTTGGAACGGATCGCGGAACGGCCGCTCCCGCGTCCCGTCGCCGTCGGTCGCGCCCGCGCGCACGAACCAGTCGCGGCCCTTCGCCCGCACGCGCGTCGACGCGACTGCCGGTTCGTAGCGCTCGATCGACTCGATCAGGAACGCGGCCTTCGGCACGCCGCGCGTCGCGAACGCCGTCCCGCGGACGAGGTGCAGCTTCTCGGGCTTGCCCTCGCCGCGGTACCAACCGGTCGCGTCGTTGCAGACGCGCTCGGCGTTGGTGCCCTTCTTGAAGAAGCCGGTCACGCGAGCGCCGTTGCCGTCGGGGTCGTGCAGGAACACGCCGGCGATCTGCTTCTGGTCGAACTCGCTCGGCACCGACCCGACGTTCGCGACGCTGCCGATCGCGACGATCATCTCGAGGGCTTGCCGGTCGACCTGGTCCGGACGCTGATGCCAGTCAGCGAGCGGGAGCGCGCGCCATGCCTTCGCCGTCACGGTCGCAGCGGTCGCACGCGGCGCCACGACGAGCGGCACGATCCGCGCGCCGGCCTTCGTCGTCGTGTCGCCGGGCGCCAGCAGCGCGATCGCTTGGGCGAACGTGATCGCCGGTGCGAGTCCAGGCTCGACCGGAATCGGCTCGGGCGTGCCGTACGGTGCCGGCTCGGGTCGCGCCGGTTTGGGTTGCGCGGCGGCTGCGTCGCGCACGCCGGTGCGCGCGAGCCACTCTGGATCGAACGCCAGGCGCGGGTCGAGGACGCGGTTGCCGGTGTGTGCGCGGAGACCGATCTCCTCGAGCAGTTCCATGCTCGCGTCGTCAGCGATTGCGCGCTCGCCATTCTGCTGGACCGAGACGTTCGCGAAGCGGTTCCGCCAGAAGACGTTGCCGGTGATCGCGAGCTTCTCGGCCGGGTACGGCGCGTAGATCGCGTTGTTGTCGCTGAACGCAAGGATGTTGCCGGTGACCGTCGCTGGTCCGCGCAGCGCGATCGCCGCACCCGGATAGCCGCCGGCGCCGGGCTTCTGCGGGTCCCAGCTGAACAGGATCGTGTTGCGCTCGATGACGGTCGTCATCCGCGCGAAGTCGCCGGTCGACGTCGTGACGGCGACGCCCCAGTCGATCGCATTGACGACGAGGTTGTTCTCGATCGTCGAGCCCGGCGTGCAGTCGATGCCGTGGAAGCCGGGGTTGATCACGACGCAGTTGCGCACGGTCGCCGGCTGCGAGAAGCGCATCGCGGTCTCGCTCGACTTCGCGGTTCGGCCGCTGCGCGCGTCGTCGAGGTACTGGATCTGATCCTGCATGTCGACGACGAGTCCGTCGACGACGACGTGCTTGCCCTGCGACGACAACCGAACGTCCTTCGGCCAGTTCTTCGACGCAGCGTTCCAGCACAGCCGCGTCGGCCGGCGCCATGGATCGCGGGCCGTGAACTGCGCGTCGTAGCCGCCGATCAACTCGACGCCGTCGAACGGGATCACCCACGTGCCGGTCCCGAGGTGGCCGAAGTACTGGCCCTCGGTGACGTGGATCCGATCCTTGGCCTCGCATCGTTCGAGCGCCTGCCACGGATCGGCGAACGGTCGCTCGAACGAGCCGTCGCCTCCGGTCACGTCCGCGCGGACGTACCAGTCGCGACCGCCGGCCTGGGCGGCGACCGTCCACGCGGAGACGGTCAGGGCTGCGACGAATGCGACGAGGAACCGGAGGTGCGGCAGCGGGGACATGCTGCCGTTGGAATGCGGCGCGGCGTCCGGCGTGACGCGGTTTCCGTCACGCGCGTCGCGATTTCACCCGGCGCTTCAGCGAAAGCGCTCGAACTCGTCGCCGGGCGTCCACGTCGGCGCGCGATCCGAGTTCGCCGTGGCCGCGAGGCACGCGAGCATCAGGCGAAGGTCTTCGACGGCACCCTCGAGCCGCCACCGCGGATCGAGTTCGTCGCTCGGCTGGTGGTAGTTCGTCGTCGTGAACGACGCCTTCAACCGGCGACGCCCCTCGCCGTTCTCGAGGAAGTCGCCGCCGGCCTTGAAGTACGCCGACGGCACGCCGATGCGCGCGAACGAGAAGTGGTCGGAGCGGTAGAAGAGTCCGAGCGCCGTCTCCGGGTCCGCCACGGCCTCGCGCCCACGCAGCCGCGCGACGTCGCCGACGAGTTGCGTCAGCGAGTTCTTGCCGTGACCGACGAGCGCGATGTCCTTCGTCTCGCCCCAGATGTTCAGCCCGTCGATGTTGAAGTTCGCGACCATCTGCTTGCGCGGGACGGGCGGGTTCTCGGCGAAGTACTGCGACCCGAGCAGACCCGACTCCTCGGCCGTCACGGCGACGAACAGGATGCTGCGGCGTGGCGCGGTCGGCAGTGCGGCGGCGGCCTCGGCGAGCGCGAGCATCCCGGCGACGCCGGTCGCGTTGTCGAGGGCGCCGTTGTAGATCGAATCGCCCTTCTTCTCCGGTCCGATGCCGAGGTGGTCGAAGTGCGCCGTCACGACGACGTACTCGTCGCGCAGCTTCGGATCGCTGCCGGGGAGCACAGCGGCGACGTTGCCCGAACGGATCGTCCTGATCGTGTTGCGCGTCGCGAGACTCGCCTGCACGCCGAGCGAGACCGGACGGAAGTCGCGCTTCTCGGCGGCGGCACGCAGGTCGTTCAGCTCGAACCCACCGAGCCGCACGATCCGCATCGCGGCGTCCTCGCTGCACCACGAGCGCAGTTCGATGCCGGTCGCGTCGTCGGGCTGCGGCAGCCAGAACGCCTCGCGTCCATGCGTCGCCTGGATGACCTGGAACGGGTACCCGGCCGACGGCGTCGTGTGGATGACGATCGCGCCGATTGCGCCGCGCCGCGCCGCTTCCTCGTACTTGTAGCTCCAGCGTCCGTAGTAGAGCCGTGCCTTGCCGGCGAAGAGTTCGGGGTCCGACGACGGATCGTCGTTCATGACCAGCAGGACCTTGCCGCGGACGTCGCCGTCCTTGAAGTCGTCCCACTGCTGCTCCGGCGCCGTGATCCCGTAGCCGACGAACACGATGTCGGCCTCGGTCCAGCGGCCGGTCTCGGCGACCTTTCCGGCGACCGCCGTGAACTCGTCCGGCGGCACGAACGTGATCGACGTCTCGCCCTTCGTGACGCGCAGCGACTGCGTGACCTCGGCCGTGATGCCGACGATCGGGACCTCCTGCACGTAGCCGGCCTCTCCCATGCCAGGGCGCAGCCCGAGCTCCTCGAAGCGCGACGCGATCCACAACTGCGTCAGCGCGTCGGCGCGCGTTCCGACGCCGCGTCCTTCCATCAGGTCGTGACTCAGGAATCGCATCTTCCCGAGCAGCGACGGAACCGTGATCCGCGCTTCGGCGGCGGCGGTGTCACCGGCGGCCGCGGGATCCTGTGCCGGGAGAAGCCCGCTACCGAGGCAGGCGACGAACGGAACGGTGAAGAGTCTGGCCCTCATCGCCGCATCTTGCGGAGGCAAGGTTCCCGAGTCGATCGCGGGTGCGCGCGTCACTGCGAAGAGGAGGTGGACGCCGCCACGTGAAGCCCGCTATGGTCCCGCGCTTCCTCACCCGCGCTGCCCCTGGTGTGAGGCTCGGACACTCGCCCCCGAGTGTTCCCCTCGTTCGGAATCTGGAGGTCAGATGAAGATCGGCATGGCTTGGAAGGTGATCGGGTCCGTCGTGACTGCGGTCGGCCTGATCGTGGCGCCCGCGGGCGCCGCACCGCAGTGATGAGCGGGACCCGCGGCGCCCAGTTGGGCGCCAGCTGATGCGGGTCCCGGGCAACCGGGCGGTGGTGGTGGTGGTGGCGGTGGTGCGCGTCCCGGTGGCGGCGGTGGTGCTGCTCCGAGCATGCGGCCCGGTGCTGCCGGCAGGGGACAGGCGATCTCGTTCGAGCGCCAGGTCACCGCGAAGCTGCGGCTGAAGATCGACTGGACACATCCGGTGTTCAAAGTCGACCAGGCCGAGACGAACCGCCAGGGCGGCACGGTCGCGAAGATGGGCGACTACGCGTTGCCGCGCGAAGAGGCATTCCGCTACGTCGCAGGTGACGACCGTCGCCCGCTTCTCGTGCTGCGCGAATGCGACAAGTGCAAGGGCAGTGACGACGCGCTGCTGAGTCGGCGCATCAGCAACGAACGGACACAACTGATGGCGAAGTGGTTCCGGTGCGTGAAGCTCCCGGTCCACGTGCTGAAGTCGAACCATCCGTTCCACGCGTTGTTCGAAGGCGATCATCCGCCGCACCTGTTCCTCGCCCGAGCCGATGGTTCCGGCGCGGTCCCGCTCGACGGCAACCAGAGCCAGTCCGAACTGTGGCAGGCGATGGGCAAGCTGCTCGACGAGACCTACGTCGGCAATCACACGACCGCGCTGCGCGACTGGTTCAAGCTGCTGACGCAGTTCGACCATCTCGACTCGCGTCGAATCGAGTTGAACGAAGCCCTCGATCGCGAGATCGAGAAGAGCGGACCCGACTCGGCGAAGACGAAGACGATCCGTCAGGCACTCGCGAAGCTGGAGAAGCAGCGCGAGGAACTGCTCGAGAAGGAAGCGAAGTTGATCGAACTCGGCGGCTTCCGCGCGAAGTCCGAGCCGAAGACGGCGGACGCAGCCGGCGCAGCCGGCGCGAACCGCTGACCGACGAGGGTCCGTGAACGATTTGACGTTGCGGACCCTCTGCGGCTGGCTCCTCGCGCTCGCGAGTGCAGTGGCGCTTCCGGCGTCGCTGCACGCGCAAGTCAAGGATCGCGCCGACAAGCCGCCGGCTTGGAAGACCGATCCGTACGAGAGCACGGACCCGGAGACGATGAAGGCCGCCGGCTACGTCGCGCACGCGCCGTTCCGACTCGGCGACGACCACGACACGGCGGACGTCGAGCGCTTGCTCGGCACCGTCAAGGTGATCTGGATCGAGACCGAGCACTTCAAGATCGGCTCGGCGTTGCCGCCGTTCGAAGTTCCGGTCGAGAAGAAGATCCGCGCGAAGATCTCGGACGAACTCAAGCGCTTGCAGACCAAGCTGCCGAAGGTCAAACCGACGGCGCGCACGCTCGACCCGTGGCTGCGACTGCATCTGTTCGCGCAGCGCTGCGAGGATCAGTACGCCGACTTCCAGAAGCGAATGGGCGTGACCGACGCCGACTTCCCGCAGACGCCCGATCGCGGCAAGCCCGAGGACTACCGCGGCGAGGGGCCGTACCTCGGCATGCGCGGCAAGTTCACGGTGCTGCTGTTCGAGAAGTCGAGCGCGCTGGCGCGCTACGGCGAGCGGTGGCTCGGCGGGGCGACGCTCGAGGCGAAGCGCCACCTGTTCCACGGCGACGGTTCGTTGTTGATCGCGCTGGCGACCGAGAACCCGCTCGGCGGCGCGCCGAAGAACGACACCGAGTTGCACGCGCACCTCGCGTTCAACCTCGCGCACAACCTGCTCGATGGGTTCAAGTTCTTCTGGTACCAGCTCCCGGTCTGGTGGAACGAAGGCGTCGCGCACTGGTACTCGCGACGCATCGACCCGCAGTACATCAGCTTCAGCGGCATGAACGAGGACGTCGCCGCGGCGCGTCGCGAATGGGACTGGCCGCCGAAGATTCGCGCACGGCTGAAGTTCGACCACTACACGAAGGCCGACGAACTGATGTCGCGGTTCGACTTCGCGAAGATGTCGTTCGCCGATCACATGATGGCGTGGTCCCGGGTCGACTATCTGTTCTCGCTCGGCGACGAAGGGATCGCGAAGTTCACCAAGATGATGAAGGGCAAGATCCCGATGGCCGGCGCGACGCCGACGCACGACGAGATCCTCGCCCGGCAGAAGGACGCGCTCCTGGCGGCGTTCGGGCTCGACGCCGCCGGCCTCGACGAGGCCTGGAAGAAGCACGTGATGGCGAAGTACCCGGCGAAGTGACCGGGAATCCCGGCCGCGCCGACGCCGACGCCATTGACCAAGCAGCCACGAACGCAGCGGAGAACGTTTTCCGATCCCCTGCTAGGCTCCGCGCTTTTCGCGCAGTGAATCCCATGTCCCAACCGCAGTCCGCCGTCGTCGCCGACGGGAAGGTCGTCTCTCTCGAATACACCCTGACCGACGAGGACGGCGATGTCGTCGACAGCTCGGAGGGCGGCGAGCCGCTGCACTATCTCCACGGTCACGGCAACATCGTCCCGGGGCTCGAGCAGGCGCTGCTCGGCAAGAAGGTCGGCGACGCGCTGAAGGTCGAAGTCGAGCCCGAGCACGGTTACGGCGAGTACGACCCGGCGGGGGAGGAGCGCGTTCCGCGGGACGCGTTCCCGGCAGAGATCGAGATCGAAGCGGGAATGCAGTTCACGGCGACGGCGCCGGACGGCTCGATGGAACTGGTCTGGATCAGCGAGGTCGAGGGCAACGAACTCGTCGTCGACCGCAACCATCCGCTCGCCGGGATGAAGCTGCACTTCGACGTCAAGATCGTCGGAATGCGCGATGCGACGCCCGAGGAACTCGAGCACGGACACCCGCACGGGGCCGACGGCGAAGACGACCACGATCACTGAGCGGCGGTCAGACGACCGAGTTCAGCCTCTCAGCATCATGCTGTTGCGGTCGGCCAACGCGACGAACACGACATGACGCATCCGCAGCCGACCGCGGGCGATCTGCGAAGCCCACGCCGTCGATCGCACGGTTCGCGTCGCCGTCATGGCCGGGCTGCTCGGCGGGTTCACGACGTTCTCCGGGTTCGCGCTCGACGGACTGCGCCTGATGCAGGCCGGCCACTACGCAACCTGCGCTGTCATCGTCGTGCTGCAGAACGTCGTCGGATTCGCGGCTGCGTTCGTCGGCTACCGCTGCGGCGCGTGGACCGGGCTCTGGTGAACGGGGGTGGACAGCGGACCTGTCCGCACTAGCGTTCGGCGCTCCATGCTCCGTCGCCTCGCGCCGCCGATCTCGCTGTGTCTGCTCGTCGCCGGTGCCGCGGCGCAGACGCGCGTCGTGCCGGACGCGTTCGCGAACGCCGAGGCGAACGGCGCGTCGGCGTGGCCGTTCTCGGCCGCGACGTTTCGGCTGCAGCAGTTGCACGGCGACCTGCGCGGGCAGACGGCGAACTTCACGAGCCTCGCGCTGCGCCGCGACGGCCTCAGTGAGTCGCTGCTCGGTCTGCCGCGCGCGGTCACGACCGAGATCGCGATGGCGCGGACGTCGCTGGCCGCCGCCGACGTCGCCTTCGCCGCGAATCGAACCGGCGCGGCGACGATCGTGTTCGACCGCAAGTCCGTCGCGCTCCCCGACCGCGTCGCGATGCCGACGTCGGTGCCGGCGCCGTTCGACGTCACGTTCACGTTCGACCGGCCGTACAGCTACGACGGGCTGACCGACGTGCTGTTCGACGTCTCGGTGTTCACGTCGTCGGCGCTCCCCGGCGAGCACTGGTTCTCCGACGCCGTCGTGCCGGGCGCGTCGCTGCCGGGGATCAGTCGCGCGAATGGGCGCGGCTGCCAGACGGACCCGTTCAATCCACTGCAGATCCAAACGCTCGGCGGTGTCGCGCGCGTCGACGTGGCGTCGGCGCTGACGCTGTCGTGGTCGACGTTCGACGGCCCCAGCGCGTCGCCAGCCGCCGTGTTCTTCGTCGGAACGTCGGACCCGGATCTGCCGGTGCCGGGACTGTGTAGCCGACTCCGGTCGGACCTCGCGCTGTCGATCGCGCCCGAGCGTCCGGTCTCGTCGCTCGGCGTGTTCCGCACGCCCGACCTCGTGCTGCCGTGGAACGCGTCGTTCGCCGGCGTGACGTTGTTCGCGCAATCGGTCGCGATCGACTCGCGTCAGACCGGACTGCCGATCGCGGTCTCGAACGGCCTCGCAACGACGTTGCCGCCGGGACCGCCGCAGCCGCTGGCCGTCAAGATGGTCGTCGGCGCGAACCCGACCGCGCCGGCCGGCTTCGGCGTGTTCGACGGCGGGCTCGTCGTGCGATTCGGGCTGTAGGCGCGCCCGGACGCGCGGAAGCGGCTCGACGCGATCGACGCACGACGCACGCGCAAACGTCGGGAGTTCTTCGCCGAGTCGGAATTCCTGCGTCCGTGGACGGAAGCGGTCGCACCGTGCATCTCGCAGCCGCTGCTTCGCAGCGACTCGCTAGCATCCGCCCCTCGCTGTTCGCCAGTCTCGCTCGCTCGACGCACCACCTCGCCGGCGCGGAGAAACCATGTCCGAACCCCGTCCCGCATCGTCCACCGTTCCGTCGTGGGCGGTCCTCGTGCTCACGTCGCTGTCGATCGGCTTCGCCGCGACGGCGACCACCGCCCAAGACGACCGGCGCGCCGGCGAACGCTTCCAGACGGCGATCGGGTTGATGCAGCGCGAACTGTTCGAGGAGGCGGCGACGCAGCTCGAACGGTTCGTCGCCGAACGGCCGCGCGACGCCCGCGCCGCCGAGGCGTGGTACCGACTCGGCGTCTGCCGGATCGAGACGAAGGACACGGTCGGCGCCGTCGATGCGCTGACGAAGAGCGTCGCCTCCGACTTCGCACTGCGCCCCGAGGCGCGCTACCGCCTCGGGCTGCTGCAGAGCGAACTCGGCAAGGCGCCGTCCGCCGCCGCGACGCTGCGCAAGCTGACGGGCGAGATCGGCACCGACCACTACCTCGTCGCGCCGGCGCACTACGCGCTCGGCGAGGCGTGCAAGGCCGCCGGCGAACGCGACGCCGCGATCGCCGCATTCACGGCGGCGGCCGACGCCGACCGCGACGCGAGCGGGCCGTATGCCGCGCCGGCGCTCTACGCCGCCGGGTTCCTGC
>JAEYTU010000050.1 GCA_023433825.1 Planctomycetota bacterium | reverse complement strand
ACGGGCGGCGCGTCGGACCGCGCAGACCGAGCTTCAGCGTCATCCGGAAGAAGCCCTTCAACTCCTTCATCCGATGGCGCAGCGTCGGCTTGAACCGACGGCGGCGCGAATCGAGCATCGCGCCGACCTTCGCGACGCGGCGGAAGTAGGCGTTCGGCTCGTAGATCGCCTCGATGACCTGCAGGTAGTCGGCCAGGATCTCGGCGCGCGGACGACGCGTCGCGAAGTTGAGTCCGGCCGTGCACTGGTCGCCGTCACCCTCCGGTGCGACGTCGAAGTCGGCGGGGAGGCGCCCTTCCTTCGCGAGTCGGCGCGTCATCTGCGTCGTCGGCAGCGCCGTCAGCAGGCCGGCCATCGCGACCGGGATACCGGTCGATTCGATGCACTCGGTGACGCCGCGTGCGACGGAGCCCTGCTCGGTGTCGAAGCCGAGGATGAACCCGGCGTTCACGAACATTCCGTGCTCGTAGATCTTGTGGATGCTCTCGGTGATCGACCGATGCGTGTTCTGCCGCTTCTGCATCGCGACGAGCGTCGCCTCGTCCGGGCTCTCGATGCCGACGAAGATCGCGAAGAAGCCGGCTTCCTGCATCAGCGTCATCAGCTCGACGTCGTCGGCGAGATTGATCGACGCCTCGGTCGTGAACTCGAACGGCCAGTTGCGCGCGGCGAGCCACTTCGTCAGGTCCGGCAGGAACAGCTTCGCGAGCTTCTTGTTGCCGATGAAGTTGTCGTCGACGAGATCGACGTGCCCGCGGTAGCCGAGGTCGTAGAGCCGCTGCAACTCGGCGAGCATCTGCGGCGTGCCCTTCGCGCGCGGCACGCGGCCGAACAGCTCGATGATGTCGCAGAACTCGCATTGGAACGGGCAGCCGCGACACCACTGGACGCCGATGTGGTTGTATCGATCGAACTTCAGCAGATCGAAGCGCGGCACCGGTGACGTGCTCATGTTGGCGCGCGTCGCATCCTGATAGGTCTTTCGCGGCGTGCCGGCCTGCCAGTCGGCCAGGAACTGCGGGATCGTCACTTCCCCTTCGCCGAGGATCAGGTGGTCGGCCTCCGCATAGAGGTGCGGGCTCGACGTCGCGTCCGGACCGCCGACGAGCACCGTCTTGCCACGCGCGCGCGCCTTGGCGATCAGCTCCAGGCAATCACGTTGCTGCGGCATCATGCCGCCGGTCAGCACCAGGTCGGCGTCGTCGAGGATCGCGTCGTCCCAATCGTCGACGTTCCGATCGACCAGTCGGATGTCCCAGTCCTGCGGGAGCAGCGCGGCGACCGTGCAGAGGCCGAGTGGTGCCGCGGGATAGCGCCCATCGACGAGCTTGCAGGTCTCCTTGTAGTTCCAGAACGAAGCGGAGCGGAACTCGGGATAGACGAGGAGAGCGCGTGTCATGCTGGCCGTGCCTTCGTGCCACGAGACGTGGCGCCGAGGAACGGTAGGGATGCGTCTCGGCAATCGCCATGGCCGCCGCGTCGGAGTGAGAAGTTCGTGCCAGGCACCTTCGTCTCACTTTGCCGGGGGAAGTGAAACGAAAGTGCCTGGCACCTTCGTTTCACTTTGCGAGTTCTTCGTACAGGTGGATCGCGGAGAGGATGCCCTTGCGGAAGTCGCCGAGGTGCAGGCTCTCGTTCTCGCCGTGCGCGTCGCAGATCGGATCCTCGAGGCCGAGGCACAGCACGGGCGCGCCGCCGAACGCATCGGCGAACGGCTTGACGAACGGGATCGTTCCGCCGCAGCCGATGTGCGAGACCTTCTCGCCATACCCGCTCTCCAACGCGCGCCGCGCCGCGTCGAACGCCGGGCCGACGGGTTCGGTCGTCCACCACGTCGCGGCGCCCTCGCCTTCGACCTCGACCTTGACGCCGAACGGCGGGTCGGACCTCAGGAACTTGACGAGCAACCGCTCGCACTTCTTCGGGTCCATGTCCGGCACGAGCCGCAGACTGACCCGCGCCGACACCGAGTCGAGGATCTGATTGCTGCTGCCGGCGAGCGGTTGCGCTTCGAGCGCGACGACCGTCACCGACGGACGCCACCACAGTTGCTCGTAGACCGGCGTGTCCTTCTGCGTCAGCAGCTTGACGCCCTTCGCGAGACCGGCCTGCGACGCGAAACGCCGGCGATCGAACGGCAACTTCGCGAGCGCGTCGCGGACCTTCTTGCCGGGCTTTCGCACCATCTCCTTGATGCCCGGGATCGCGACGCGGCCGTGATCGTCGACGAGCCGCGCGAGGATCTTCGCCATCGCCTGCGCCGGGTCCGGGATCGGCCCGCCCCACATCCCCGAGTGAATGCGCTTGGTCAGCGACGTCACGGTGATCTTCGCACCGGTCAGCCCGCGCAGTCCGACGGTCAGCGACGGCATCCCGGTCTCCAAGTTCGCCGTGTCGGTCAGGCAGATCACGTCGGCGCGCAGCAGCTCGTGATTCGCCTTCAAGAACTCGGGAAGGTGCTCCGACCCGATCTCCTCCTCGCCTTCGATGATGAACTTGACGTTGACGGGCAGCTTGCCGGTCGTGCGCAGCCACGCGCGCAGCGCCGCGACGTGGATCATCGCGCCGGCTTTGTCGTCGACGACGCCGCGACCGTAGAGGCGGCCGTCGCGCTCGGTCGGTTCGAACGCCGGACTCAGCCAGCGATCGGCGCGCCCCGGGGGCTGCACGTCGTGATGCGCATACAGCAGCACCGTCGGCGCGTCCTTCGCGTGCAGCCAGTCGCCGTAGGCGTACGGATGCGCCCCCTCGACTTCGATCAACCGGCAGTTCTCGAGCCCGGCCTTCTGCAGCATCCGCACGGCGAACTCCGCGCTCTTGCGGCACGCGGCGTCCGGCGGCGGATTCGCCGAGATGCTCGGAATGCGCGAGAACTCGATCAGGTCCTTCACGACTTCGGCGAACGACTCGTTCGCGGCGGCAAGCGCACCGTCGCGCTGCGAGTGGGTGTGGAGCGTCACTTCGGTTCCTCGGTGGTGGATTCGGTCATCAGTGCGGCGGCCGCGGCGACGTTGACGATGTCGTCCGCGCTGCAACCGCGGGAGAGATCCATGCACGGCCGGCGCAGGCCCTGCAACAGCGGTCCGAACGCTTGGAAGCCGCCGAGTCGTTCGGCGACCTTGTAGGCGATGTTGCCGGCGTCGAGATCCGGGAAGACGAACACGTTCGCCAGTCCCGCGAGCGGGCTCGACGGCGCTTTGCGTGCGGCGATGCCCGGCACGTAGGCCGCGTCGAACTGCAACTCGCCGTCGGCCGGGATCCCCGGCGCGGCGGCGCGGAACAGCGTGACCGCCTTGCGCACCTTGTCGACGCGCGGGTGATCAGCGCTGCCGAGGGTCGAGAACGACAGGAACGCGACGCGCGGCTTGGCACCGGTGAACGTCGCGTGATTGCGCGCCGTCGCGACGCCGATCTCGGCCAACTGCGTCGCGTCCGGATCCGGCAGCACCCCGCAGTCGGCGAACGACAGCACTTCGTCGCCGCGCACCATCAGGAACGTCGAACTGACCGCCGTGTACTGCGGCGCGAGTCCGACGCACCAGATCGCAGCACGCAGCACGTCCGCCGTCGTGTTCGCGGCGCCAGCGACGCTCGCGTCGGCTTCGCCGAGCGCGACCAGCGACGCTGCGAACGCGAGCGGCTGCGTCGCGAGTTCGAGTGCCTGTTCGGTCGTCATCCCCTTCTTCTTCCGGCGCGCGTAGATGTGCGCGGCGACGTCGGGAAGCCGCGGATCGCAGGCCGGTGACTCGACCCAGACGACGTCGGCGAGACCTTCGCTGGTCAGGACGTCCCGCGCCTGCTGCATCCGCGGATCACCGACCTCGGGCAGCACGATCCGGCGCCGCAGCAGCCGCGCGCGCGCGCGCAGCGACTGGACGAACGGCGACCCTTCGGTCACGCCGAGACCTCCGACGCCGGGATCCGCATGCGCAGCAGCGCGAGTCCGTGCGTCTTGCCCTGCGCGTCGGTCTTCAAGCTCGCACTGCCGCCGCCGCCGAGGCTGTCGTGCAGCAGGAAGTTCAACGCGAGCAGGTTTGGCGCCTCGAAGCGTTCGACCTCGCCGTGGCAGATGTCGTGAAAGAACGCCTTGACGCGTTCGACGGTCAGCCAGCGCTTCAGGAACTCGTAGTGCCGCGCGTCGCGGACGAAGACGCCGACGTTGCTGCCGTCGCCCTTGTCTCCGGAACGCGCCTCGGCGATCGCCGACAGCGGAACGGTGTCGCTCATGACTCCTCCACGCGAATGCGCGTCTCGACGTGTTCCTTGCGAAGCAGCGCCGGCCAGTAACTGACGACGTCGGTCGCTTTCGGCCGGCCGCCGGCGAATCCGGTCACGCCCGGCGGACCGCTCGTCACGAGCGGCACGATCTCCATCCCGAATCGGTCGACCTTCGCCTCGTCGTCGCTGCGGACGCCGATCCGCAGGACGACTTCGGGCGGGTCGTCGGTCGCGACGATCCCGGCGTGGCAGACGCCGGCGCCGACGAACTCGATCGTCTTCTCGGCGTCGGTGAACGTGACGCCGTCGAGGGCGAGGCGGCCGAAGACGATGTCGGCGCAGAGCCGCGCCTTCGCGATCGCCTCCGGGCCGCAGACCGTCAACTGACCGACGGCTTTGAACCCGTCCGAGTAGCTGATCGAGACCTTGAACGTGTCGGTCGGCGGGCCGCCCTTGACGCCGGTGACGCGGACGCGGTCGCGGCCGGTCTGCTCCATGCGGATCGTCGTGAAGTCGGCGGTGCAGTCGGGCCCCAGGTAGCGGCGCGGATCGCCCATCTCGTAGAGCAGTTGCGACGTGACCGTCGCGACGTCGACGCGACCGCCGGTGCCGTCGTGCTTCGTGACCGTGAACGTGCCGTCGGGATACGCCTCGACGATCGGGTAGCCGATGCGGACGTAGTCGTCGATCGACTTCCAGTCCGTGAAGTTGCCGCCGGTGCACTGCGCGCCGCACTCGACGATGTGGCCGGCGACGGTCGCCGACGCGAGCGCGTCGTGGTTCGACGGCGACCACCCGAACTCGTGCATCAGCGGGCCGGCGACGAGCGCGGGGTCGGTGATGCGCCCGCCGATGACGATGTCGGCCCCGGCGGCGAGGCAGTCGGCGACGGCCTTTGCGCCGATGTAGACGTTCGCCGAGAGCACGCGGTCGGCGATCGACGACAGCGGCGCGCCGGTGTCCATGTTCTTCAGCGGCTGGCCGGCGGCGAGCAGTTCGGGCAGGCGCGCGAGGATGTCGTCGCCCTCGACGATGCCGACGCGCAGGCCGCGAATGCCCTGTTTGCGGGCCAGCGTCAACACGGCCTGCAGACAGGCCTGCGGGTTCACGCCGCCGGCGTTCGCGACGACCTTGACCTTCTTGCGGACGAGCTCCGGCAGGATCCGGTCGAGCAAACGCAGGAAGTCCGTGGCGTAGCCCGAGTCCGGGCGACGGAGCTTCTGCTTCTGCAGGATGCTCATCGTCACCTCGGCGAGGTAGTCGAGCGTCAGGTAGTCGAGGGGACCTTCCCGGACGAGCCGGATCGGCCCGAGGATCGAATCGCCCCAGAACCCTTGGCCGTTGGCTACGAGGACCTTGTCACGCATGCGGATCTCGGCAGTCGGAAAGGCGCGGAGCATAGCGACGCTCCGATGTGTGTCGGTGCGATCGCGACGACGAGATGACCCTGCGATGGCGAGGCGGACGTCCGAGGCCGCTGCCTCGATTTCCCTCGGAGGAAACCATGTTCTCTCGTACCTCGGCCGTCGTCTCGCTCGTCGCTCTCGCCTGCCCGCTCACCGCACAGGCGATCTTCTCTCCGCTCGCCGCCGCCACCGGCGTCGGCAACGTCAACAACACGCTGCCGTTCGCGCAGCAGAGCTACACCTACCAACAGGTCCACAGCAACTACTCGCTGTCGACCTCGACCGTCGCGATCGTGACGCGGATGCAGTTCCGATCGAAGGCCGCCACGACGGGCGGTTCCTGCGATCTGGAGCTGTACATGTCGCAGAGCCCGAACGACTCGCAGGACGCCGTCCCGAGCTTCGCGGGGAACGTCACGACCGGCACCGAGATCAACGTCTTCACACGGAAGACGATCAATCTGCCGAGCATTCCGACGGCGAACACGTGGGGCGCGGCCGACCTGACGTTCGACGTGCCGTACATCCTGCAGCCGACGTTCCACATGTCGTGGCGGGTCGTGATCCACTCGAACGCGTCGACACCGTACACGCTCGACTGCTACAGCGATTGGCGGAACGGGACGCCGTCGGCGTTCGGCGGCTGTCAGCACCCGGTCGGCACGCAGAACGCGACGCAGAACACGACGTTCCGTTCGCCGGGCAATGACTGGAACGTCAATGGGTACTCGTATCTGCCGAACACGGTGATCCCGGGGGCGCTGATGATCGGCGGCTCGAACGTCGCGTGGGGTTCGATCCCGCTGCCGTTCGACATGGGGACGATCGGCGCGCCTGGGTGCCAGATCGTCAACGACCCGGCGGTCGTGATCCCCGGCGTCACCGGCTCGTTCCCGACCGGGTTCATGGGCGTCGTGTTCCCGACGCCGAACGACCCGAGCATCGTCGGCGGGACGATCTACACGCAGTTCGTGTTCGTCGAAGCCGGCGCCAATGCGATCGGGCTGTTCACTTCGGCCGGTCGGAACAACGTCAACATTCCGGCCCCGGTCGGCGTGACGCGCGTCTATGCCTCCGGGACGACGGCGACGACCGGAACGGTCGGCAAGCAGTTCGCGCTGCCGATCGGGCTGAACTGACCCGGCGAGAGTGACCGAACAAGCAGGGACGTAGCAGTTCATCGCGAAGGGACGGGCTGCTGCGAACCGACGAAAGCGCGCGGCGGCGCGACAGAGAGGGAGCCTGTCGTGTCGTCGCGCGCGATTTTTCGACGGCGAGGAAAGTGAAATGAACGTGCCAGGCACCTTCGTTTCACTTTGCGACGGGAAGTGAAACGAAAGTGCCTGGCACCTTCGTGTCACTTCGCTACACCCGCGCGATGCAAACGGTCGTCGGCACGCGGGAACGCGCATTCGTCCACCTCGCCGCGCTGTTCATCGCCGCGCTGGTCGTCTGCAATCTCGTCGCGCAGAAGTTCGTCACGGTCGACCTCGGCTTCCACGTCTTCACGATCTCGGCCGGGATCCTGCCGTATCCGCTGACCTTCCTCGTCACGGACCTGATCTCGGAGATCTACGGCCGAAAGCGCGCGAACCAGCTCGTCTTCGCCGGCTTCGTCGCGTCACTGTTCGTCCTCGGCGTGCTCGCGCTCGGCGCGGCGTTTCCGGCGATCCCGGGCTCCCCGGTCGACGACGCCGCATACACGACGGTCTTCGGCCAATCGTGGAAGGTCGTCTTCTCGTCGATGCTCGCCTATCTCGTCGCGCAGCTCGTCGACATCCGGATGTTCCATTTCTGGAAGCGACTGACGAACGGCCGCCACCTCTGGCTGCGCAACAATGCGTCGACGCTCGTTTCGCAGCTCGTCGACACGACACTCGTCGTGACCGTGCTGTTCCTCGGCACCGATCAGCAGTCGAACATCCCCGCGTTCATCCTCAGTGGCTGGCTCTTCAAAGCGCTGTGCGCACTGCTCGACACGCCGCTCTTCTATCTCGGCGTCTGGTGGTTCGAACGCCACGCACCCGAGGACCGCGCGCCGCACACGATGTTCAACTGACGCGTTTTGACAACCCCGCGGGCCGTCGATCAGATCCGCGCATGGTCTCCGTCGACACGGCCCGGCCGGTGGCGTGGGTTGCCGGCTTGCCGCTCGACGCGCAGCCCGGACACGGTCCACGACTCGAATGGGCGACCCGCAGCGACACGCCGGACCCGTTCGTGGCCGTCGACGACGGCGGCCGACATTCGCGCTCGCTGCTCGCGCGGCTCGCGACCGGCCCGGCCGATGCGCCGACGCAGACGAAGTTGCTCGCCATCCGGCTGCGCCGCGATCGCGCAGCCACCGACACGGCCGCGGACGCCCCCGTCGGCGAAGACAACCCGGCTCTGGAGGCCGCGTTCCACCGCGAGCACGCGCTGTCGCAGGCACTCGCCGCCGATTCCGACGACCTCGGACTGTCCGGCACCCCGATCACGTGGTGCCGCAAGGTCGAACGCTTCTTCGAACCGCCGTGTCCGCGCACCGGCACTCCGCTGCGCGACTGCCGCGACGACGCGTGGTTGGCCGACCGCGGCCTCGAGACGTGGACCGGCACGACGATTCGCTTCCTGCGCAGCACCGCGACCGACGTCTGCTACACGGCGACTCCCACGGCCGGCGCGCGTCCGCGCGACGTCGTCGTTCGGCGCGGCAGCGAACTGTTCCGCGACCTGCGCGACCTCGTCCGACTCGGGGCGAATGCGCCCGCGACGCCGCTCGTCGCCGCGTTCCCGTGCATGACCTGCGAGCACCGCGCGACGTGTCACCCCGAGCGCACCGCCGCGTCCGCCGACACGCCGATCCCCGCCGAACGGCACCTCGTCCCGCTGTCGTTCCACGAGACCCAGGCGCTCTGCACGGAAGCCCTCCCGCTGCGCTACGACGAACTCTGCGACATCCTCGGCGGTGCCCCGCTCGCCGACGTCGTCTCGCGCGCCGCGGCGAACGCCGCACCTGGACGCGCGATCGTGATGGCACCCCTGACCCGGCTGACCGACCCCGTCTTCCTGCACGGTCGTGACGACTCTCGCCGTCTCGTCCACGAGATGCTGTGGACGAAGCTCGACGCCTTCGCGCGCGTCGGCGCCGCGGTCGAGCGCTACCACGCGGCGACCAGCGAACCGCACCTCGGCCTCTCGCCGGACAACCTGCTCGTGAAGGTCACCACCGACGCGATCGCGGCCCCACTCGCGTGGCGCTGCGCCGTGCGCCTCGCCGATCTCGGCGCACAGTCGCGCACGACGGTCGAAGGCCGCACGCGTCGTCCGACTCCGCCGCTGCCGCGCCCGATGCCGGACGCGTGGCCCGGCTACCGCTCGCGCTTCGCGGCGCCCGAGGACCTGACCGTCGAGATCGCGCTGCGCATGACCGCGACGCGCGAGCCCGGCGCCGCGGCGGGTACGACGCTGCGCATCGACGCCGAAGCCGTCGCCGCGCGGATCCCCGATGCCCAGCCGGGTGACGTCGTCCGCTTCGTCGCGCCGCCGTCGCTCGCCGGACTCGCCGGACTCGCCGACGCGCCGCTCGTCGGCGTCGTCGTCGCCGCCGAGCGAACGCGCGCGACGTTTCGCGTCGAACTCGCCGACGCCGACGCCGACGCCGACCCGCAGCACGGCACGAACCCTGCCAATACCGCGAACCCGGTGCTGCCGCCGTTCCAAGGTCGCGTGACGTTCCATCGCCGGCTCGGGACCGCAGCCGACGTCCACGCCCTCGCGATGCTGCTCGCGCGCACCCTGCTCGTGAACGACCGCACCGACCCGTTCCGCGTCGAGGAGGCGCTGACGGCCGTCGTCGACAAGCTCGAAGCGACCGCCGCCGGCGTGACGCTCGCCGAGTTCGCCGAACGCGCGCGCGCCGAGTTCGTCCGACATCGCCCGTTGTTCGACTCCAGCGCGATGCTCTTCCCCGCGAGCCTGCGCGACGAACTCGACGATCCGCTCGCGGCCTCGGCGTGGAACCGGCTGTTGCTCGTGATCCTGCGCGGGAGAACGACGCTGCCCGGCATCGCGTACGCGACACACCACGCCGCGACCGGCATCGCCGAGCTGCTGGCCGACGTCGCCGCCGTCGCACGCGAACTGCGCGTCGACCTGTTCGAACGCGAGCGACGCGACGGCGCGATCCGCGACGCCTGCACGGCCGAGATCGAACGCCTGCACCGCACGCTGCTCGGCGGCGCGGCCGGCGCGGAGGCCCGCGCGTGAACCTCGTGCTGACGCTGCACGAAGGCGATCGCGTCCTCGTCGAGCGAACGTTCCACGACGGCAAGGTCACGTTCGGCCGCCACCCGACCGAGAACCTGCTGCCGATCCCCGACCGCGTGAAGAAGGTCTCGGTCTTCCACGGCTGTTTCGAGTTCGTCGACGGCGTGTGGACCGTCAAAGACCTTCGCAGCACGAACGGGACGATGCTCGGCGCGCGGCGCCTCGACCCCGACGTCGCCGTGCCGGTCGCCGACGGCGACATCGTGACGGTCGGCCCGTTCACGATCGCCGTCCGACTCGTGCCGAACATCGAGACCTTCGAGCAGACGGTCGCGCACTTCGACGCCGACGCCCTCGCCGACCGGCTCTGCGAGGACCTGCACGGCGCGTTCGCTGCCGGCTCCGACATCCGCGCCCGCGTCGCCGACGCGGTTGCCGGACTGCTCCCCGAGCAGGCGCGCGCGGTCTTGAAGCGCGTCGCCGCGCGGCACGGCGGCGACGCGGCGACGCCCGCCGCCCCGGTCGAACGGACCGACGACGAGCAGCTCTACCTCGCCGGGTTCCAGGCGCTGCGCGACCTCGCCGGCCGCTTCGTCGGCAACACACGTTTCGCGCGCGCCGAGGACGTCGGCCGCTTCGCCCGCCTGCTGCAGCAGACGCTGGAGATCACGTTCGAATGGCTCGCGCGCTGCATGCAGGGCCGCGAGGCGTTCGCCGAGCAGTTCGGGGCCGAGGTCACGATGGTGCTTCAGCGCGGCGGCAATCCGTTGAAGAACCTCGAGCAGCCCGACGCGATCGCGCGCCACCTGCTCGATTGGGCCGCGGCGCGCGAACTCGTGACGGCGCGGCAGCAGCTCGAAGGCGTCTACCGGGACCTCAGCGAGCACCAGATGGGGCTGCTCGCCGGCGTCAAGGAGGCGATCCGCGCCGTGCTCGAACGCCTCGCGCCGGAGCAGATCGAGGCCGCGTTGCCGAAGGGCGGCTGGTCGATCGCGTCGCGCTCCGGCAAGGCGTGGGACGCGTACCGCGATCTGTATCGCGAGGTCGTCGAGGAGCGCAGCAAGCTGTTCCACGAAGTCGTCGCACCGAATCTGCGCCGCGGCTACCTGCAAGCCCACGAAGGCGCGCCGCCACGTCCGCCGAACGACCCGACGCAACCGTCGCCGCCGTGAGGTTCTGCCGCGTTCTCGCGGATGTCTCGCCGCGACGGTCGCCGTAGAGTCCGCGCCTCGCCCGCCGCCATTTCGGAACCACCATGACGACGAAACGACTGCTCGCCGGTCTCGCCATCGCGCTGCTCGCCTGTTCCGCCTGCTCGACGTCGCTGTCGATGACGTTCCAAGGCGACAAGGACCTGAACCCGAACCAGCGCAACGAGCCGGTCCCGACGAAGGTCGTCGTGTTCCTGCTGCGCTCGCCCGATCAGTTCGCGAAGGCGACGTCGCTCGACCTCGTCGACAAGCCGCCGAAGGAAGTGCTCGGCGACACGTTCGTCGAGCAGCGCGAGATCACGGTGCGCGTCGGATCGACCGAGCCGCTGCTCGTCGAGACCGTGCCCGAGTCGGTGCAGCACGTCGGCGTGCTGGCGCTGTTCTCCGGCGAACCGGTCAAGGAAACGATGACGTGGCTCGGCCCGATCGGCGAAGCGCGCGGGCAGACGATCTACCTGAAGGGCCGCCAGCTCCATTTCGGCGGGCCGCCGGCCGAGACGCCGACGCCGACGCCGCCGACCCCGGCCGCCACGACCGACACGGACGCGACGAAGAGCGGCGGCTGAAGGCCGCGGGAACCGGAGGCCTCGATGGGCAACGACCAACGCACGCTGTGGGACGAGGGAATGCTGCTGTCGCCGCAGCACTTCCAGCAGTCGGATCGGTACCACGACGCCGTCCTGACCGAGCGCGTGCGATTGCAGCAGCCGCACGAATGGGGCGTCGCCGAGCTGCGTTTCGACGAAGCCGCGCTGACCGGCGGCGAGATCGCGCTGCAGCGTGTCGTCGGCGTGACGAAGGACGGCACGTACTTCCGTGCCCCCGACCGTGATCCGCTGCCGGCGCCGCGCGCGCTCGGCGGCGTGTTCGCACCGCAGCAGGCGTCGCTCGGCGTCTACGTCGCGATCCCGACGCGTCGCGCCGGTGCGCCGGTCTGCGGCGACGACGAGGCGGCGACCGACGCGCCGACGCCGCTGCGTCGCCGTTCGCTGGTCGTCGCCGACGAAGTCCGTCCGACGACGTCCGAACTCGAAGTCATGACCGCCGTCGTCAACGTCCGCCTGCTGTTCGACGGCGAGACGTTGGACGACCACCACCTGCTGAAGGTCGCCGACGTCGTCCGCAAGGACACCGGTGGCTACGCGCTGTCGACCGAGTTCGTGCCGGCGTGCCTGCACGTCGCGACGTCGCCGCGGCTGCATGGCGAACTCCGCGCGCTGATCGAGGTGCTCGGCCAACGCAGCGCCGACCTCGCCGGCCGCCAGCGCGGCGGCAGCGGCATGGCCGAGGCGGCGAGCCTGTGGCTGCAGCACACGATCAACAGCCACCTGCCAGGGTTGCTGCACGACTACCACGTTGGTCGCGTGCACCCGGAGCGGACGTTCCTGCAAGTCGCATCGCTCGCCGGCGGGCTGTGCACGTTCGCCGGTCAGACGCACCCGCGCGACCTGCCGCGCTACGCGCACCAGGACGGCGAGTCGTTCCTGGCGATCGTCGCGCGTGCGCGCGAGTTGCTGGAGCAGGTCATCCCGAACCGCTGCCGGCCGCTGCCGCTGACCAAGCGCAGCGAGATCCTGTTCGACGCGCAGTTGCCGGACGGGACGCTGCTGCAGGACGCCGAGTTCTATCTCGCGGTCGGGGCCGACCTGCACGAGGAGCGGATCCAGGTCGAGTTCCCGCGCAAGGCGAAGATCAGCTCGCGGGACCGCGTGCAGGACTTGCTCGTTCGAATGGTGCCCGGGCTCGCGATCAAGCACGTCGCCTCGCCGCCGCCGGAGATCCCGGTGCAGCCGGGCCGGCAGTACTTCCGGCTGCAGAAGAGCGGCGAGCACTGGGAGGCGATCGCGCAGTCGCGGTCGTTCGCGTTCCACGTGCCGCCCGAGTTCCCGGGCTTGCGGCTCGAACTGATGGCGGTGCAGGAGTGACGTCGTGACGACTGTGACCGATCGCGCACAGGAAGGTCGGCTGACGCGCGTCTGCGCGAAGGCGTTCGCGTTCGCGCAGCGGCTGCGTTCCGCGCGCGACCCCGGGACCGCGCAGGGGCTGCGCGACGAAGTCGGCAAGCTGCTGGCCGAAATCGACCAGGATTGTTCGCGGCTCGGGTTCGACCCGTCGGCGTCGGCGGCTGCGCGCTACGCAATCGTCGCGCTGATCGACGAGATCGTGCTGACGTCGAACTGGACGCTGCGCGACTCGTGGGCATCGCGCCCGCTGCAGCTCGAGCACTTCGACGACTACGCCGCCGGCGAGCAGTTCTTCGTCCGGCTCGATCAGCTGCGCGGCGCGACCGACCCGGTGCGGCGCGACCTGCTCGAGGTCTACGTGCTGTGCCTCGGGCTCGGCTTTCGCGGCAAACACGGCGGCGTCGCCGGGCTCGAGACGTTGCAGCGGCTCCGCAAGGAACTCGCGCACGAACTGCGCGACCCAGCCGCGACACCGGGTCTGTCGCCGCACTGGCAACCCGCCGAAGCGTTGCCGCGCCTCGTCGGCGGCGTCCCGGTCTGGATCGTCGCCGCGGCGTGCGGTGGCCTCCTGCTCGTCGTCTACACCGTCCTCGCGCTGCTGACGCCGTGACCTTCGTGAACTGAGTGAAGAACCTGCTCGCCGTCCTGCTGCGTCCCGCCGTGCTGTCGTCGATCGGGATCGTCGTCCTGGTCCTCGTCGTCTGGTTCGCGTTCGCCCTCGCCGCCGAACTGCTGCCGTGGGTGCCGCGATGGGCGCCGTGGGTCGCGAGCGCCGTCCTCGTCGTCGTGGCCGCCGTCGTCGTCGCGATGCGGCGCGTGCGCGCGCGGCGCGAGGCGACGCGGATCGAACAGCAACTCCGCGCGCAGGCGCAGGAGCAGACCTCGACGCTGCGCCCGGACCGCGCCGCCGACGTCGCCGAGTTGCAGCGCAAGTTCGACGAGGCACTCGGCGCGTTGAAGGGCTCGAAGCTCGGCCGCGCCGCGCTGCACGCGCTGCCGTGGTACGTGATCATCGGCCCGCCCGGCAGCGGCAAGACGACGATGCTCGTCGAGTCCGGGTTGCACTTCCCGTCGCACATGAACCGCGAAGGGCATGGCGTGAAGGGCATCGGCGGGACGCGCAACTGCGACTGGTGGTTCACCGACCAAGCGATCCTGCTCGACACGGCCGGCCGCTACACGACGCAGGACGAGGACCGCGAGGAATGGCTCGGCTTTCTCGACCTGCTGGCGCGGGCGCGGCGCGGCAAGCCGATCAACGGCGCACTGGTCGCGATCAGCGTCGAAGAACTGCTCGATTCGTCGTCGGAGCGGATCGTCGAGCACGCGAACTTGGTGCGCGCCCGCCTCGACGAGCTGACCAAGCGGCTCGAACTCGTCTTCCCGGTGTACGTGATCTTCACGAAGTGCGACCTGCTGGACGGCTTCGTCGAGTTCTTCGAGGGGATGAACCGCGATCAGCGCGCGCAGGTGTTCGGCTGCACGCCGTCGGCGGCAGATCTCGCCGCGCGGCGCCCGCACGAGATCTTCGCGGCCGAGTTCGACCTGCTGGAGCAGCGGCTGCGCAAGGAGCGACTCGTGCTGCTCGCCGCCGACCGCGCGAAGCAGAAGCAGCGGAAGGTGTTCTCGTTCCCGATGCAGTTCGCCGCCGCCAAGGAGAAGCTGACGGCGTTCGTCGAGCACCTGACGAAGCCGGACCCGTTCCACGAAGCGGCCGAGATTCGCGGCTTCTACTTCACGAGCGGAACGCAGGAAGGCGAGCCGATCGACCGCGTCCTCGCATCGCTCGGCGCTGCGTTCGGACTCGAGAGCGAGCGCGAGGGCTATGTGCAGGACGTGCCCGAGCGGAAGAGCTACTTCATCGAGCACCTGTTCACGAAGGTCGTCTTCCCCGAGCGGTTCTTGGCGCGCAGTTCGGCGAAGGCCGAGCAGCGACGCCGCGTGCTGCGCCGCGCATCGATGATCGGCAGCGTCGCGCTGACCGTGATCGCCGTCGTTTGGATGTTCGTCTCGTTCTTCGGGATCGGCAGCCTCGTCGCGCGCGCCGACGCGGCGGTTGCCGGTGCGAAGGACGTGACGCCGGAGATGCGCCGCGAGCAGCTCGAACTGCTGCGGCTCGCCTACGTCGACGTGCACGAGCGGTGGACGGCGCCGCTCAGCCTGTGGCGACCGAGCCGCGATGCCTACGAACGCGTGCACAGTGCCTACGTCGACGCGTTGAAGCAGCAGTTCCTGCAGCCGGCGGCGAACGCGATCGGGACCGAACTCGAAGCCGAACTCGCGCGCCGCGACGCCGGGACGCCGCTGAATCGCGAGGGCTACGAGCGAATGGGCCGCCTCGTCCGCGCCTATCGGATGATCGGCGACGCGTCGGCCGAGCTGAGCCGCGACGAGCTGCGCGCGACGTTGCGCGGGCTCTACCTGTGGTCGTGGGACGACGCCGAACGTGGCAAGGCCCGCGACGTCGCCGAGGACCATCCGGAGATGCGCCACCTGACGACGTTCCTCGAACGCGTGATCGGCGCGCCGGGGGCGATGGTCTGGCGCGTCGCGATTCGACCGGGCGTCGCCGAGGCCGCCGAGCGCGCGATCGTCGACGGCGATGCCGTCGCGAAGGCGGCGCGCGCGTTGTTCGATGAGAAGGACAAGACGACGTTCGAGGTCACTCCGGAGGAGATCGAGGCGAAGGCCAAGCTGACCGCCGAGCGCGCCGTCGCCGTCGACGACCGGACGAAGTACACGCACGACCTCGGCGTCGAAGCGCGGCGCCAAGTCGTCTCGGTGTGGCGCGCGCACGTCCGCGAGGCGGCGGCGGGGCCGGCGATGCCGCGGTTCGAGGACGTTCTGGCGCAGTTGCGCGAACTCGTCCGCGTCGAACCGGCGTCGGTGCTGGAGCTCGCGATGGCGAAGTCGGCGACGCAGTTGGCGCCGTTCGGCTTCAGCGCGCCGGAGGGCACGTGGTACGCGAAGGTGCGCGAGCACCTCGAAGCACTGCTGAAGGTCGTCGACGCGTTCGTCAAGGACGGCGTGCAGGGCGGGCGCGTGTTGTTGAAGGCGTCCGCCGAAGACTTGAAGCGGATCGAGGGCTTCGCGAAGCAACTCGCCGACACCGAGGCGCAGGTCGCGGCGCACATGGCGCGGCACACGAAGGGACAGCTCGGCGAGGACGCCGCGCAGGGCCTGACCGAACTGTTCGAGAAGATCCGCTCGACGATGCGGATCGAGGCGCGCCTCGAAGCGAACGAGTGGTGGGCGAAGACCGTCGGCGAACCGCTGCGCACGCTGTCGGCGCGCTACCCACTGACGCCGGACGCGACCGACGAATGCGACCCCGCCGCGTTCGTCGCGATGTTCGGCGGCAAGGGGACGTTCGCGAGTTCGCTGGCCGTGCTGCGGACGCTGCGCGAGACGCAGGTCGGCGGCGCGCCGTTCCTGCTGACCTCGCCGCGGTTCGAGAGCGACGTCGAGTGGGTCGCGGCGCTGCGCGCGACGCTGTTGAAGAGCGACGACCGGCTGTCCGGCGACGTGCAGATCGCGCTGATGGACCCGGGTCGCGACGTCGCGGCCGTTCTGCTGCAGGTCGGTGGCGCCGCGGTCGTCGACTCGACGCGGATGGCCGGACGCAGCCGAACGGTCACGTTCG
>JAEYTU010000007.1 GCA_023433825.1 Planctomycetota bacterium | reverse complement strand
GGTGTTGCGAGCGGCGCGGAAGGCCCCAGCGAGCACTGTCCCATCGCGGCCCGCGATGTCGGTCTTCGCGCGAAGCGCGAAGACCTTGGGCTGCGGCCCGATCGCGGGCCGCGATGGGCCGGGAGTGCCGCGATCTCTCGCGGGTGGCAGCAGTTCGTCGGGTTCGTTCCTTGGCGACTGCCGTTTGCCGACGGTGTTGCGAGCGGCGCGGAAGGCCCCAGCGAGCACAGTCCCATCGCGGCCCGCGATGTCGGTCTTCGCGCGAAGCGCGAAGACCTTGGGCTGCGACCCGATCGCGGGCCGCGATGGGCGCGCCAGACGTCCGCTCACGAATCGCCCGACTCCGGACGCGGTTCACCGCACGGCCGGTACTGCGCCGCGCGCGCCTGCTCCTCGTTCTCGAACCACGCGCGATTCTCGGGCTTGACGCGACGTGCCTCGGCCGAGTTGTAGCGGTGGTAGAGCCGCGTCCCGGTGTTCCCGACGAACTGCGCTTGGATCTCCTTGCCGCAGTACGCGCATGCGAGGAGCGGCGGCGACTCGTCGAGAACTCTGAAATCACCGACGAGGTAACGCTGCCCTTCGCCGTTGACGACGCAACGTTCGTTGTGGCAGCGGATCGCCCCGGGCGGCGAGAGGAATCCGAGGCGCGTCGAGACGTGCGCGGGCGGCGCTGCCGACAGTTGGATCCGCCCCAGCAGGAACGCCATCAACGCCATCCGGATCGGGACGCCGTTCTCGGCCTGGCGGAAGTAGATCGACCGCGGATCGTTGTCGACCTCGTAGTCGATCTCGTCGACACGCGGCAGCGGATGCATGACGCGCGCGTCGCGCATGACCTCCGAGCGCAGGGACGCACCGCTGATGCGCGGGTACTGGTCGATCGACTCGCCGGAATGACGCTCGCGCTGTGCACGCGTCATGTAGATCGCGTCGATGTGTCCGACTTGGTATGGCGACAGTTCGGTGAACAGCGCGAGCTGATGCGGTCGACTCGCCGTCAGGTACGCCGCCGAGTTGCGGCTGTTCGCGATCCCCGGCAGGTCGACGACCGATGCAGCTTGCGCCTGCACGCCGAACTCGCGACGCAATCGCTCGAGCACGTAGGTCGGCATCTCGAACCCCGGATAGGGGATCGTCACGATGTTCGCCCGGAAGCGCGCCAACGCATATGCGAACGAGTGGATCGTCCGCGAGTAGCGCAGGTCACCGCACAGGACGACGTCGAGACCGTCGAGGCGGCCCTTCTCCTTCCACAGCGTGTAGAGGTCGCACAACGTCTGCGTCGGGTGCTCGTGCGCGCCGTCGCCGCCGTTGATGACGGGGACGCGCGCGTACCGCGCACCGACGCGCGCCGCGCCGTCTTCCGGATGCCGCACGACGAGGATGTCCGCGTAGGCACCGCCGACGACGCGAACGGTGTCCGCCATCGACTCGCCCTTCGATCGGCTCGTCGTCGCCGTGTCGGCCGCCGTGATGACGCCGCCACCCATTCGCAGCATCGCGGACTCGAAGCTCAATCGCGTGCGCGTGCTCGGCTCGAAGAACAGCGTCGCCATGATCGACCCGGCGCAGAGCGTCGACCACGCGCGCAGATCCTCGCGAAAGCTGTCGGCATGCTGGAACAGCTCCGCGATCTCCTCCGTGCTCAGGTCGTCGATCGAGATCAGATCGCGCTTCACGGAAGTGCTCATCGCGGGCGGCATCATGCCGAGCCCCGTGCGGCGCGCAACGTGCGCAGCGCGCGCAAGTCGGCGGACGTCACGACGGCCGGGCCACCGACCGGTCCTGCAGTCGGCAATCCCCGAAGGCGACGCAGTGCATCGCCGATCACCGCGCGGACCCTTGGAGCGCCAACGGGATCGTCGCTGCTGACTTGGACGACCGGGCCGACATCGTGCGGCCACGGATCGTGCGGCCGGTCGACTTTGTGCGCGACCCACAACGTTCGCGGCGTCGCGAGGGCGCGGTCACTCGCAGTGACACCCTTCGTGACGTCGACGACCAGCAGGCGGAAGCCGGTGGAACGTTCGTCGCGCGCCGCCGCGAGAGCCGCGCGGTCGAGATCGTTTCGGATCGGGCCTTCGCCAGCGGTGTCGACCAGTTCGTACGGGTACCCGCCGAGCACTGTCGTCTCCCGCACCGGATCCCGCGTCAGTCCCGGCATCGCCCCGGTCAGTGCGCGATCATCGAGCAGCAGCCGGTTCATCAGCGTCGACTTGCCGGCGTTCTGCGCACCACACAGCACGAGCCGCACGGGCTCCGCGACCGCGACGGCGATGCGGGATCGACGCAACAGGCCGGCGCGCCGGCGCCGGATCGACGCGCGGTGTTCGGCGACATCGGGGGCGCATGTCCTGTCGACCCCGCAACCGGACGCTTCGAGCTCGCGCTGCTCGAGCGCAAGTCGCAGCTGCGCCTCGCCGCGCGCCGTTCGCAGCAATCGTTCGATCGGCCCAACGTCGTCGGGCTCGTCGAAGCCGCCGACGGCGCCCTCGAGTGCTGCGAGGACCGCGGGTGCGCCGTGCAGATGGAGTTCCACACGGCCGTCGGCGCGTCGCACGACGACGACTTGATCGATCACTTCGCCTTCGACGACCAACCAGCGCAACGCGGGCATGCCCGCCGGCGGAACGTCGATCGACGCGGAGTCCGCTGCATGGCGGCGCAGCGTGCTCGCGACGAATGCGGCGCCTCGCGGTCCCACGCATTCGACGACGGCGACCGCGCCGACGCCGCGCGGTGTCAGCAGGCGCGCAAAGCGTCGTGCAACAGCCAACGCAGACCTCCGTGCACGAGATCGTCGACGACTTCGAACTCGCGCAGCAGCGGGGCGATCAGCGGGGCGGCGCCTCCCGTCAACACTCGCGCGCCCGTCGACGCCACGTCGAGTGCGTCGAGGATCTGCCGAATCCCGCCGACGGCCGTCAGCAACACGCCGGCTCGAATCGCGTCCTCCGTCGTCGTCGCCGGCATGACGATGCGCAGAGGGTCGAGATCCACGTTCGGGAGACGTGGCGCACGCGCGAGCAGACCTTCCAGCATCGTGCGGACGCCCGGGGCGATGGCGCCGCCGACGAACGTGCCCGCGGCGTCGACCCGGTTGACCGTGGTTGCCGTGCCGCAGTCGACGACGACCGCGGCGCCGAATCGGCGGAACGC
>JAEYTU010000606.1 GCA_023433825.1 Planctomycetota bacterium | reverse complement strand
GATCAGAAGCGAGTTCGTGTAAGACCCACCGAGGGCGCCCTTGGACATGATGGGGATCACATGACCGACCTCCCAGCCATCCGCGGCGGCAGCCGAGATATGTTCACCGAGATCGTCGGGTAACTTGACGGTCGGTAGTTGCCTCACGCGTACTTCGATCATCTTGTACTCCATCTTTGTCTTCTACCAAGAAAGACACCTGATTGCTGGGCGCTTGGTTCAGGCGCGTTTGAAGGCAATTCCTCGCAAAGCCAGCGGGTGGATGGTGACAGACGATGAGCACGGCGGACGACCACCGATTGCCCGCGCCTGCGATCGACATGTCCGAGCCAGGGTGCGAAACGCGCATGACGGCGTGAACTGGGTCGTGAACCGGCCGATGCGATCATGGTGATCCGGGGGGTCGCCTTCTCGCGTCGAGTCGCCCAGTCGTGCGGCACACCGGGTCCACGCACCCGTTTGGCAGCAGCGCCGCGACGAAGTTCGGCCCCCTCGGGCCGATGACGCGCGGTCCGACGTAGGCATGGAGTGGTGACCAAACAGCCCGGCGCAGGAAAGCCCCTCCAGAGTGCTTCACCCAGCAAGACCGCGAAGCGCCCGTTCCTGACGAAGTACCGCGGCCACCTGCAGTGGGGATTGGGGATCGCGACGGCCTGGATCGCGCTCGGTGTGCTGATCCCAGGCATCGTCCACGGCGACGTCGAATCGCGCGGGTTGTTCGGCGATCAGTTCGGCGCGGCCGAGTCGCTCTTCACGGCGGCGACGATGTACCTGTTGTGGCGCACACTCGAGGCGCAGGCCCACAACAACGCGTTGCTGCGCAAGTCGAACACGATCGCGCACGACAATCAGAGCCTGTCGATGTTCATGGCGATCGTCGACAAGTTCTCGGCGTCGGTCGACGAACTGTTGAATCCGACCGAGGCCGAGCTGCGTCAGCATTCGACGATCGCACTCGCGGAGTTCGAAGAGCTCGGGGACGACGAGAAGCTCAGTTCCTATCTCGAGTCCGCCCGCACGCGGATCACCGAACGCCTCGCCGCCGGCGACTGCGACGGCTCACCGGATCGCTGCGTGAACGCCTACTTCCGTCAGGAGGCGCCACGCGCCCTCGTGACGACGATCGGCTTGCTCGATGCGATGTTCGACCGCCTGTGCAACTGCAGCGAGGCATCGCTCGACAGTGCTCGACACGTCATGCGTGCCACCGTCCCACGTTCGATCGCTGGTCTCTGGTTCCACCGCGTGCACGCGACGCGGCGACCGATCGAAGACGACTGTCTCGAACGGCTGCCGGACCTCGCGCCGGCGTGGATCGACGAGGTCATCGACGAATCGCGTCGTGCCGAATGGGACCACCTGATCCGGATGGCGCGCGCGCTGCGCGAGAGCGATGGCGACGGAGACGGCGACGACGTCGACTGCGTCGCCCCGTCGCAACCGACTGCGACCGCACGCCGACCCGAACGCTGATCGCTTCCGCGGCGTTCACGGCGCACTCGAGATCGCCGATTGCTGGTCGCCGACCACTGCGACCGGGCGCGACGTCGTCCGCGACACACGCGCCAGTTCGACGACCGCATCCCGCAGCGACGTGACCAACGGCGTCGTCTCCGACGCGTCGACTCGCGCCCGAAGACTCCCCATGGAGTCCTGCCGCCGCCACGACCCGAGCACGACGGGAACGTCCGGGAACCGTGCACGGAGGCGCTTGTGAACGTGCCGCAGGTGCGACACAGCCGACGGTGGGACGGCCGACACGACGACGACGTTCGCCGCGAGTTGCTGCACGACGTCGACGAGACCGCTCTCGCGTTCGCCAAGCGAAACGGTCTCACACGTCGCGCCACACGCACGGACCAGGACCGCGAGCATCTCGCCGGCGATCACGTCGGCTTCGTCGTGCGCCGGGATCACCTGCACGACGAACGATGCCGGCAACGCGGGCAACGGCACCGGGGCCGGGCGTTCGTCTGCGTCGTCGGCTTTCGTGCTGCGTCCGCGAGTCTCGACACCACCCGGATCGGTCGCCGCCGCGTCGGCCGCCAGCGCGTTCTGCGTCTCCGCGAGTTCGGCCATGTCGGCGACGATCTCGCGCAATCCGGACTGCAGCAGCTTGATTCGTCGCTCGTCGATCTCGCCGGTGTGCCGATCGATCTCCGCCATCGTCAACGCCGGCAGCAAGACATCGTCGAACGCGTCCGCGAGCGAGCGATGCTTCGCGAGACTCGCCTCCGACACCTTGCTCGCTTCGTCCTGATCGCCGCTGATCAGACGCTGATAGAAGCGCGCGTGCGGTTCGAGCATCGGTTCGTCGCCGAACAGCACGCGGACGAAGTGCAACTGCGGCACGTACTTCCCCATGACGACGAAGCACACGGTCAGCGGCGTCGCGAGCAACAGCCCGACCGGTCCCCACAGCCACGTCCAGAAGATCGCCGTCACGATGACCGCGAGCGGCGAGACGCCTGCGCTGGATCCGTACAGCCACGGTTCGAGCAAGTTGTTGCTGACGAGCTCGACGACCGTGAAGTACGCGATCACGAGCAGCGGCCACGTCCAACCGTCGAACACCGCGAGCGCGACCATGACCGGCATTGCGGCGGCGATCCACGGCCCGATGTACGGCACGAACCGCAGCACCGCCGACAGAATGCCCCACAGGAAGAACCCCGGCACGCCGAGCAGGAACATCCCGATACCGACCGCGACGCCGGTCGAGACGTTGATCACGATCTGCATCAGCAGGTACTGACTGACGCGCTGCGCGGCCTCGTCCATCGCCTGCGTCGTGACCCGGATGCGTCCGCTGCCGATCAATCGGATCGTTCGATCCCGCAGATCCTGGCGCGCGAGCAGGATGAAGATCACGAGGACGATGACCATGCCGGAGGTTCCGAGCGGACCCATCAACGGACCGAGCGCGTCCAGCAACGTCTCGGCTGTCGTCGGTTCCGGCTCGACGACCTCGACGCGCATCGGCTCGCCAGCGAACTCCGGCGCTTCGCGTCTCGGCGGCTTGTCACCATCGAGGATCGCTTCGATCTCCTTGCGTTCCGCCTGCCGTTCCTGCACGTCCTGCTCGATCTCCTTCACGGCCTCCTTGGCCTTCTCGAAGATCCCCACTCGCAGCGAGCCGAGCTTCTCGATGATGTTCTCTCGGTACTGCGGCACCATCTGTGCGAGTTCGTTGAGTTGACCGGCGACGAGGTATCCGAGGCCACCGACCGCGCCGCAGAACAGCACGACGACGGTCAGCACCGCAGGCACGCGCCCGATCCATCGTTGCAGCCGGACGACGACGGGCGCGAACGCGAAGCTGATCAGCGCCGCGAGTGCGACAGGGATCAGGACGTCGCTTGCGAGATGAAGTGCCGCGAGAACCAGGAAGACGGTCGCGAACGTCAGCAGCCGCGGGTGCTTCATGGACTCGATCATCGTCGCAGCACGATAGCGCTCGCTCGCGTGTCGACGCGTCCGGAGGCATCCTCTGACGGATGAAGCGGCTCGACCACGACATCGGAAGGTTTCAGACGCTCGTACGGTTCGTGCTGGCACTCGTCGCGGGCGTCGTCCTCGTCGGCATGGTGCAGGCGCAGCAGGATCCGCCGCCGGACACTCGCGGCACCGATCCCGAACGAAGCATTCGGATCGAACGACTGGAGGAACTGGTCGCCGACCTTGAGGACGAGACGCGACGAAAGGAACTCGTCGATCGCCTTCGGACGCTGCTCGAGGCCGCGAAGGCAACCGCGCCGGCGACCCCGTCCGAGCCGGGGCTCGTCGACTCGGTCGTCGCGTTCTTTCAGCGCGTCAGTGACCAAGCGGGGCAGACGGTCTCCGGGATCGTCGCGCAGATCGAGACGATCCCGTCCCGCGTCCGCAGTCTCGAGGCCGTGTTCGCCGACGGCGATCGCCTCGCGCGTCTCGCCGACGACGCCGCCCGCGCGACCGGAGTCGTGGTCGCGTCGATCCTCGTCCTCGTTCTGACGGCGATGGCGACGCGGCGATTTCGTCGGGCACTGTCCGGAAGGCGCGACGGAACGCCGCTGGAGATGCTCGCTCGCGCGTGGCGTCTGGTGCTCCGTCTCTGTGTCGACCTCGTTCCGCCCGCCCTCGCCGTCGTCGTCGCGTTCGTCGGTTTGTCTACGTTGGCGATGTCGACGGCAGCGGGTGCGATCGCGTTGGCGATCGTCTGGTCGATCGCAGCCTCGACGATCGCACGTCGGTCCCTGGACGCGATCTTCGCACCGAACGAACCGGGCTTGCGGTTGCTCCCGCTCGACGACACGAATGCGAAGCGCCTGGCACGTTCGCTCGGCCACCTGCTCGCGTTCGCGATCCACGGGTTCTTCACGCTCGCCGTACTCGCCGCGGCCGGCGCCGACGTCGAACTCCTCGACGCGCTGCGCGCCGTCTACGCGCTCGGGCTGCTGATCGCCGGTGTGACGTTCGTGCTGCGGCATCGTCGCCTGAAGGCACCCGCGGACGAGCCGGTCGAACGCGTCGACGCTGCCGAGCCAGCAACTCCGGTGGATCCGACGGATCCGACGACCGTCGCGACACCCGCTGCGACGACGCAACCGCGATCGCGACGTTGGTCCGGGCTCGTGCGAACCATCGGCCGCCTGTGGTGGGTCGCGGCGCTCGTCTACATGTTCGGGTTGTACGGCCTGTGGGTCAGCGGCATGGCCGACGTCTTCGGTGTCGCCCTGCAAGCGACTGGCGCGACGCTGCTCTACGTCACGATCGGCGTCGCCGTGATTCTCGCGACCGCGGCCGGACTGCGACGGATCGCCGTCCGCGTCGTCAAGGCAACCCGCTCGATGCCGTCGATCCAGCGACGCGTGCCGCGATACCTCGCGATCGTGCGAGTGACGGTTGGCGTCCTCGTCGTGCTCGTCGTCACCGGCTACGTGTTCGAGGCGTGGCGCATTCAGCCGCTGCTCGCGGTACAGGCCACACTGCTGAACGCCGTGCTCTCGCGCGGCATCGGCGTGCTGGCGATCGTGCTCGTCGCGCTCGCGCTGATCGACGCGTCGACGGCCTTGACCGAGGCATTCCTCGCGCGGAAGGCCCGCGACAACGAGGACTCGGCGAAGCTGCGGACGCTCGTTCCCCTGTCGCAGAAGGCCATCAAACTCGTCGTCTGGACGCTGACGATCGTGACCGTGATGGGGCAGGTCGGGATCAGCATCGGACCGATCCTCGCGAGCATCGGTGTGTTGGGCCTCGCGATCGGTTTCGGCGCGCAGACGCTGGTCAAGGACGTCATCACCGGCGTGTTCATCCTGCTGGAGGACGCCGTCTCCGTCGGCGACGTCGTCAAGATCGACGGCACCGGCGGCGTCGTCGAGGCGATCAACATTCGGACGATTCGGCTGCGCGACGTCTCCGGCGTCGTGCACACGATCCCGTACAGCTCGGTCGGCGCGTTCGCGAACATGACCAAGGACTTCAGTTACTACCTCGTCGAATGCAGCGTCTCGTATCGCGAGAACGTCGACGAGGTCAGCGATCTGTTGCGCAAGGTCGGTGACGAGTTGAAGCGCGATCCGAAGTTCGGGCCGCGGATGCTGGCACCGATCGAGATCATCGGTCTCGATCGGTTCGAGGAGTCGGCGGTGATCGTGCGGGCCCGACTGAAGACTCTGCCGGGCAGCCAGTGGGACGTCGGCCGCGAGTTCAATCGGCGGATGAAGCAGACGTTCGACGAGCACGGCATCGAGATCCCGTTCCCGCACCAGACGATCTACTTCGGCGTCGACAAGCATGGGAAGGCGCCGCCGATGTCGATCGCGCGCGCACCGCGCGAAGCGAAGGGCTGAGACTCACGCGGTCTTGTCGTCGGCTTCTCGGAGGCGCCTAGCGTCCGCGTCCTTCGTGCGCCGCATCGGCGCGATCCCGAGAGCCACCTGCATGACCCAACTCAGCACCATTCCCACGTTCCTGCGTTTGCTCGCGACGCCGCTGCTCGCGACGACGCTCGTCTCCCAAGCCGCCGTCGGCACCGTCGTCGACGCGGCGCCAGCGCGCCGCATCGAGAGCTTCCGACCGCTCGCGAGCTTCAACTTGCCGTCGGGCACCGCCGAGATCGTCGACGCGAGCGAGGACGGTCGAACGCTGGTCTACACCGACGCGGGGGGCCGCCTACTCGGCTTCGTCGACATCACGAATCCACGCCGTCCGCGCCTGATCACGACGCTGCCGATGAACGGCGAACCGACGTCGGTCGCCGTCGTCGGCGACTACGCATTCGCCGCGGTCTGGACCGACGCGCCGGTCATCGGACAGCCGCCGCCGGCGTTCCGCGCCGGCCGTCTCGTCGTCGTCGACATGAGCCGTCGTGCGTCGCCGGTCGTCGTCGGTCATCGCGACATCGGGTACCACCCGGACAGCCTGAAGGCGAAGCGCGTCGGCAACCAGTACGTCGTCGTCGTCGCGATCGAGAACCAACCGGTCGTCGTCGAGAACGGTCTCGTCACCGACGAAGACAAGCCCGGCACACCCGGCGACATCAGCCCGCCCGGATCGATCCAGGTCATCCGCGTCGACGTGCGTGAACCGGCGCGTTCGCTCGTGACCGACGTTGCGCTGCCACTCAGTGAGATGACGGCCGCAGGCTGCTTGTTCCCCGACGACCCGCAGCCGGAGTTCGTCGCATGGCACGACGACAAGGTTGCTGTGTCGCTGCAGGAGAACAACGGCATCGCGCTGCTCGATATGCGCCAACCGAACCGACCGCGCCTCGAGCGGATCTTCTCGACCGGTGTCGTCGCACCGCGCGCCGCCGACCTGCGCAACGATGCGAGGATCGACTACTCGCAGATGTACCCGACGGATGCACCGGTCGTTCGTGACGGCGCTGGCAATCCGGTGGCTGCCGGATCACGAATGCCGGACGCGATCGCGTTCTCACCGGACGGCTCGACGCTGTACTCGGCGGACGAAGGCGAACTCGGGTTCACCGGTGGCCGTGGCTTCAGCTGGTGGCGCCTCGACGGTCGCTTCGTCGGTGACGACGGCGGCGAGCTCGAGAGCACGGCGATCCTGCTGTCGCACTATCCGGAAGCGCGCTCTGCGGCGCGTGGCATCGAAGTCGAAGGCGTGACGACGGCGCGGTTCGGTCGCAGCGACTTCGCGTTCATCGTGTCCGAACGCGGCTCGTTCCTGGCCGTCTACGACATCGAACGTCCGGCGCGGCCGCGGCTCGTGCAGGTCCTGCCGACCGGCATCTCGCCGGAAGGCGTGCTCGCGATTCCGCAGCGCGACCTGATCGTCACGGCAGACGAAGTCTCCGGAACGCTCACGCTGTTCCAGGGCATTCCGCGCGCGTATCGGCCGTCGGCCGACCAGCCGACGTTGTTCTCCGCCGACTACGTCTCGCCGTTCGCGGCGATCTCCGGCATGTGCGACGGGTTCCTCCCGGGCCAGTTCTTCGCGGTCCCGGACAACGCGTTGCCGACCGAGATCTACTCGATCCAGACCGGCGCGCCGTTCGCACCTGTCCGCGTCGTTCTGCCGGTTCGCAAGGACGGCGTGCAAGCGCGCTACGACGGCGAAGGGATCTGCTTGGATCGCTCGATCGCAGCGCCGCGGAATCGTGGCTTCTGGATCGCGAGCGAGGGCAACGCTGCGACGATGCCGAACCTGCTCGTGCAGATCGACGGCAACGGCGACGTGATCCGTGAGATCCAACTGCCGAACGCGATCGACGCCGGCGCGGACCCGCTGCTCGGCGGCAGCGCGCAGGGCCCTGCGGGTGGTGGACGGATCCGCAGCAACGGGTTCGAAGGCATCACGCTGTCGACCGACGGGCGCTACGTGTTCGCGGCGATTCAGCGCGAGTTCGCCGGTGAGTTCGCGACCGGCGCGAAGTTCGCGCGCATCGCGCGCTACGACCTGCGCCAACTGCGCTCGCCATCGGTTCCGCGGAACGGGATCCGCTACGGCGGCGACTGGGACTTCTTCTACTTCCGCTTCGAGACCAACGACCCGGACAACTGGCCCGGCCTCTCCGAGATCACGACGATCGGCGACAACCGGTTCCTGGTCATCGAGCGCGACAAGGGAATCGGTGCGGGTTCGACGCTGAAGCGGATCTACGCGTTCACGCTCGACGGACTCGCGCCGGATCGTGACGGCGTGCCGGATCGCAGCGACACGGTCCGCAAGATCCTCGTTCGCGACGTCGTCGACGCGTTCTCGCCGTACGAGAAGATCGAGGCACTCGGCGTGTCGGACGGCACGCTGTGGGTCGGACTCGACAACGACGGCGGTGCGGTCGAGAGCCGTCTGCGTTCGTTCGGACGACTCGGCAATCCGTTCGGACGTCGGTGAAGCAGCGGCTCAGCGGACGCTCGCCGGCGGGACGAACGCCGCGAGCGCCGCCGAGCAGGTCACCAGATCGGCGCCGAACAGATCGACGTGCGCGGCGCCGCGGATCGTCACGAGATGCTTCGACGCCGCGGCACACGCATCGAACAGCCGACGCCCGGCGTCATCACCGACCTTCGTGTCGAGTTCGCCGTCGAGGATCAGCGTCGGCGCGCGCAGCGACGCGATGCGTTCGATCGGTCGCAGCGATGCCGCATCGAGGCCGAGTCGCCACGAGCATCCGAGCCGCAACGGCCACAGCAGCAGTCCTGGCCACGGCACGAACGAGAGTCGCGCGCGCAGCGCCTCGTCGATGTCCGTGTAGCACGACTCCAGGACGCAGAAGTCGAACGCTCCGTCCCCGTAGACGATCGCGGCCGCGCCGAGCGACTGGCCGTGCGCGCCGATCCGATCGAACGAGCGCTGCCGAAGGAACGTGCGCCACGCGTGGAGGTCGCCCGACTCGTGCCGCCCGAACGAGATCGGAACCGCATCGCTGACCCCAGTTCCACGGAGGTCGACCAACAACGCCGACCATCCGTGGGCGAGATACCACTCGGCTCGACCCCGCATCGATTGCCGATTGCCACGAATGCCCGCCGCCAACACGACGCAATCCCGGCTGTCGGGCCGCGCGCGGACGAGCCACCCGCGCACGGTCAGCCCGTCGTCGGTGATCGTCGCAACGTCCTCGACGGTGCAGCCGGCCAGAATCGCCGTCGGGACGACCGCGCTCGTGACCGGCGCAGTCAGCAGGTACGCGCCGAGCAGACCGCCACCGAACCACGCGACGAATGCGCCCGACACGGCAGCGACGATCCACCGTCGGCGACGCGCGCTCCGGTCGGTCACGTTCGTCCGATCCAGGTCCACGTGCTCGCCCCCGCGTCGGCACGAAGTCGACCGCGGACGGCAGCCTGTCGGAGCACGCGCAGGATCTCGACCGGCGCGGCGCCGGTCCGCGCGTGCAGCACTTGGACGAGGCTCTCCTCGGTCACCGTCGCGCCGCCCTCGGCGTCGAATGCCGCTCGTAGGTCGCGATCGTCGATCTCGGAGCCCGCGACGCAGGCGTCTTCGTCGGCCTCCGAGCCGGCCCCGGTGCAACACGGAACGACGACGACTCGGCAATGGGCGCACTGCCCATGGCCGTGCACCAAGATCAGGTGCAATCGATGGCCACAGGCAGGACAGAGGGTGTCCGAACGCGCGCCGTCACCCGGCAACGACGCGGATCTCCTCGTCGACCTCGCTCTGCAGCATGTTCTCGATCGCGCTCAGCGTGCCGGCGATCGAACTCGGACACGTGCCGCAAGCGCCTTGGTACCGAATGCTCAGCGTCTTGCCGTCGAGCGCGAGAACCTCGAGTCCGCCGCCGTCGCCGGCGAGCGCCGGGCGAACGCGGTCGTCGAGAACTTCGGTGATCTTCGTCAGGAGATCCCCGTCGCCGGCCGTCAGGATCCGCTCGACGAATGCGCCTCCGGAAGCCTCACCACCGGCAGCCTTCGCCGGCGCAGCGACGGTCGGCTGGTGCGCGGCGAACACCTCGCTCGCGGCCGGCTTCAGCGCGCGCCAGTCGGCGCCGTCCTTCAGCGTGACCGTCACGAAGTTCTCGCAGAAGAACAGACTCTCGACGCCGTCGAGCCGGAACAGGTTGGCTGCCAGAGGGTTCGAGGCGGCGTCGTCGGGACCGTTGAACTGCCGGACGCCGCTCGGGAGGACGCGTTCGTCGAGGATGAACTTGTAGGCGTTGGGATTGGGGGTCGGTTGGATCTGCTGGATCTTCATGGCTTGCTCTGCGGAACGGCGCGTCGGGAGGATAGCGAAGGTCGACGTCGACGCACGTCGTGCGCCGCAGTCGGGCCGGTGGCAAGTCGCAGTCGCGACCGACGCTCGGCGCAGGTCGTCGGCCGGGGGTGCCGCGATTCCTCGCGTGGCGCCAAGGCTTTCGGCGCGCGTTCCTTGGCACGGGCCGTCTGCCGGCGGTGTCGCGGACCGCACGGTGGGCACCAGCAAGTGCCTTCCCATCGCGGGCTGCGATGGGAAGGCTCACCGCATCTTCACAATTCTCTTAAACGCCGGTCTACCGTCCTCGCCCGTCCACTGAGGCATCGCCTCGGGGACGAGCAACCAAGAAAGGAGTGACACGATGGCCAGTCTGAAGACCGTTCTTCTCGGCACCTGCCTGTTGACCGCACCTGTGTTCGCGCAGGTGGACGCCAAGGCCGACAAGTCGGCCCAGGACCCGCAGCCGGCGTCCGCCAAGACCGGCGCCGTCCAAGTCGACGCCAAGCTCCCGATCTACGCCCCGACCGGTGGCGTCTCGGGCCGCATCAAGAGCATCGGCTCCGACACGATGAACAACCTGATGACGCTGTGGGCCGAAGGGTTCCGCGTCACGTATCCGAACGTCGAGATCGAGATCGAGGGGAAGGGCTCGACGACCGCGCCGCCGGCGCTGATCGACGGCACCGCGCAGTTCGGGCCGATGAGCCGCGAGATGAAGAAGGCCGAGACGGACAAGTTCGAAGCCAAGTACGGCTACAAGCCGACGCTGCTTCGAACCGGGATCGACATGCTGGCCGTCTATGTCCACAAGGACAATCCGATCCAGAGCCTGACGCTGCAGCAGGTCGACGCGATCTTCTCGAAGAACCGCAAGGGCGGTCACAAGGAAGACATCACGACCTGGGGCCAGCTCGGCCTGACCGGCGAATGGGCCGACAAGCCGATCAGCCTGTTCGGTCGCAATGAAGCGTCCGGCACCTACGGCTACTTCAAGGAGCACGCGCTCTTCAACGGCGACTACAAGGAGTCGGTCAAGGCGCAGCCGGGTTCGTCGTCGGTCGTGCAGGGTGTTGCGAGCGACAAGTACGCGATCGGGTACAGCGGCATCGGCTACAAGACGGCCGACGTTCGCGCGGTCCCGCTGGCTCGCAGCGACAAGGACACGGTCATCGAGGCGACGCCGGACAATGCCTACTCGGGCAAGTACCCGCTCGCGCGCTTCCTGCACGTCTACATCAACTACAAGCCGAACTCGCAACTCGACCCGCTCCGTCGCGAGTTCGTCCGCTACGTGTTCAGCAAGCAGGGCCAGGAGGACGTCGTCAAGGACGGCTACTTCCCGGTCACGGCGGCCCTCGCGGCGCGCCAGCTCGCGAGCGTCGGTCTCGCGGACACGAATCTGGCGAAGTGATCTCGCCACACACAGGCGGAAGGATGCGCGGAACGATCGGGTCGCCCCGCTAGCTTTTCCGCCTGTCGTCGACCCGGTTTCCGGTCTCCGATCTCCACCGGTGCGACGAGCCACCACCCAAGCATGACGAAGCCGAGCTTCACCGGTCGCCAACGCCGACGTGTCACGACACGTTCGGTCGTCTGGACGGATCGCATCGCCAAGACGGTCATCACGTTCGGCGGGATCGGGACGATCCTGGCGGTCCTGCTCGTCTGCGTGTTCCTGATCAGCGTCGTCGTCCCGCTGTTCGGTAGCGCCGACGTGTCGGCTTCGACGCGTCTCGCCGCGGCGGCGACGACGGTCGACGGGACGCGCCCGAGCACCGTCGTCATCGACGAGTATCAGACGCTCGGATGGGCGATGTACCCGGACACGCGACTCGTCGTCTTCCGCGCCGACGACGGCGAGCCGCTGGCCCGCCGGCAGTTGTTCGAGAGGGACCTCCCGGTCAGTTCGAGCATCGCGCCGGATGCGAAGGCCGGCGACGCGCACGACGCCGTGTTCGGCTTCGCCGACGGGACGGTCCGACGCGTCGTCATCGCGTTCCGGACGACGTACCTCGAGCCGGAGTCGATGCCGCAGCAGCTCCGCGACATTCCGCTCGGCGGTCGCGCGGTCCACGAGGAGGGCGTCTTCGAGCGGACGCCGGGGGGCCAGTTCCGACTGCAGCAGGTCGTCACGACGATCGAGGATCCGCTGAAGTCCGGCACCGATCAGCCGGTGCTGCTCGTCGACCAGTCGGAGCGCCCCGAGGGGTCACTGCTCGCGATGTTGACGGCCGACGGACGGCTGCGAATCGAGAGCGTCAGCGAGACCGAGGACCTGATGTCCGATGAGATCACCCGCGAAGCCCGACTGCGCGGAACGATCGAGATCGAACGTCACAACGGCGAGTGGCCGAGTCGGCTGATGCTGAGCGGCGTCGGCGACAGCGTCTACCTGATCTGGCGCGACGGCCGGCTGCAGCGGATCGACACGCGAGACCTCGATGCGCCGTCGATCGTCGACGTCGTCGACGTCGTCCCCGACGACACGGCCGAGCTGACGGCGGCGACGTTCCTCGTCGGCAAGGCCACGCTGATCACCGGTGACAGCGCCGGCAACTTGCGCGCTTGGTTCCGCGTCAAACCGAAGACCGGCACCGTCTCGCCCGACGGCACGCAGTTCGAACTCGTCCACGAACTGCCGTCGACCGGCGCCGCCGTGCGTGCGCTCGCGGTCTCTTCGCGCGGACGCGTGATCATCGCGGCGTTCGCCGACGGCGTCGTGCGCGTGCTGCAGGTCACGAGTCACAAGCAGATCGTCGAGGTCCAGTCCGACCCGACCGACGTGCACGCCGTCGCGATGGCGCCGAAGGAGGACGGCTTCTACGTGCTCGCCGGCGACAACTTCGTTCGCTACGCCGTGACGATGGCGCACCCGGAGACGTCGATCGCCGCGATCTTCCGACCGATCTGGTACGAGGGGTACGAGAAGCCCGGACACCACTGGGAGTCGTCGTCCGGCACCGACATGTTCGAGCCGAAGTTCGGCCTGATCCCGCTGATCTTCGGGACGCTGAAGTCGACGCTCTACTGCATGCTGTTCGGCGTGCCGCTGGCGCTGCTCGCCGCGATCTACACGAGCGAGTTCCTGAACCCGAAGGTCAAGGCGAAGGTCAAGCCGACGATCGAGTTGATGGCGAGCCTGCCGAGCGTCGTCCTCGGGTTCCTCGCGGCACTCGTGTTCGCGCCGTTCGTCGAGGATCACCTGATCACGATCCTGCCGTCGATCTTCACGGTCCCGCTGTCGTTCCTGCTGTTCGCCTATGCGTGGCAGCTGCTCCCGTCGCAGATCGCACTCGGACTCGCGCGGTGGAAGTTCCCGCTGGCGTTCCTCGCGATTCCGGTCGGGATCGGCCTCGGTGCCGTCGTCGGACCGGCGATCGAAACGTGGTGCTTCGCAGGTGATCTGCGGAAGTGGCTCAGCAGCGGTCCGCTGCACGACCTCGAGCCACGCAGTCACGGGCTGCAGGGCTTCTTCTGGACGTCGGCGTGGATGTTCCTGCTGTTGCCATTGGTGATCTTCCTCGCGTTGATCGCCGTCGGCCGTCCGCTGATCGCGGCGCTGCTGCCGCGCGGGAAGGCAATCCCACGCAGTCAACAGGCCACGGCGGAACTGCTGAAGTTCGGCGTCCTGTTCGTCGTCGTCGTCGGGTTGGCGCTGGCCGGCGGATGGCTGCTGTGGGAGATCGGACCCGATCCGCGAACGCTGTTCCTCGGCACCTACGTCCAGCGGAACTCGCTGATCGTCGGCCTCGTGATGGGCTTCGCCGTCATCCCGATCATCTACACGATCGCCGAGGACGCGCTGTCGTCGGTGCCCGAACACCTGCGCGCGGCGTCGCTCGGCGCCGGCGCGACGCAGTGGCAGACCGCCGTTCGCGTCATCATCCCGACGGCAATGAGCGGACTGTTCAGCGCCGTCATGGTCGGATTCGGCCGCGCGGTCGGTGAGACGATGATCGTCCTGATGGCGACCGGCAACACGCCGGTCATGGAGTGGAACGTCTTCAACGGCGTCCGGACGCTGTCGGCGAACATCGCCGTCGAACTCCCCGAGGCCGTCCGCGACAGCACGCACTACCGGATGCTGTTCTTCGCGGCGCTGACGCTGTTCGTGCTGACGTTCGCCGTCAACACGATCGCCGAGGTCGTGCGCCAACGATTCCGCAAGAGGGCCTACCAACTATGAGCTCGACTGCGGCTCCATTGCCGGCGCGTCCGAGCGCGAACGCACGTGGTGGTTCGCGGACCGGCACCCCCGCCACGCGACGTGCCCGCCCGGTCGCGCGACTGTCGGCGAACGGCGAACCGATGCTGTGGCTCGGTGGCGGCGCGCTCGCGCTGTGCTGCGTGATGGTCGTCGGACTGATCGCACTGGTGTTCGTGCAGGGCGTCTCGACGTTCTGGCCAACGTCGTTGATCCAGCTCCGCACGCTCGACGGTTCGGCGTGGATGGGGGAGGTCACGCGGACGAACGTCTACGAGCCCGAGGCGACAGTGCTCGCGTCGCTGCCGACCGAGGTGCGCGACCGCGCGACGGCGAACCTGTCCGCGACCGAAGGTGTCTCGACGCGGCGCCTGTTGCGCATCGGCAACTACGAACTGACCGGCGAGCACTTCGCGTGGGTCAGCGACTTCATGATCGCCGACGAGACCGAGCCCGCTTGGGCCGTCGTCGTCGAGCGAATGGCGGGGGGCCGGTTCTACGGCGTTCCGTCGGCGTTCCTCGTCGACGGCAAGGTCGTCGAGACGACGCCAGAGGCGGTCTGGGCGAGGTTCGAGGCCGAGCACCCGAAGTCCCGCGCTCGCTTCCACGAGCGCCACGGATTGGAACGCGTCGACCTCGGCGCCGTCGCGCATCGCGAGGAAGCCGCGCGTTTGGCGATCCGGCGCGCCGAGTTGCAGCACGGCGCGGGTTCCCCCGAACACGCTGCGGCCGAGCGGGCGTTCACCGCGACGAAGGCCGAATGCGAGACCGAGATCGCCGCGATCCGCGCGCAGATCGACGC
>JAEYTU010000643.1 GCA_023433825.1 Planctomycetota bacterium | reverse complement strand
GCCGCGCACCGCGCGACTGTCGCCGACGACCGTCGTCGTCGTCGCCGTGCTGCTGCGGCTGACGTTCGTCGGCAGCGCCTACCGGACCGACGACCTGCATCGCTACGTCTGGGAGGGCCGCGCGCAGATCGCCGGATTCAGTCCGTACATCCACGCGCCGAACGACCCGCGCCTCGCGTCGCTCGGCGACCCGGTCGCGCTCGGCGTCAACCACCCGTACCACGCGTCGATCTACCCGCCGCTCGCGCAGGCGACGTTTGCGACGGCGGCGGCGATCGGACTGCGCGAGGAAGGCTTCCGACTGCTGTTCGTGGCGGTCGACATCGGCGTCGTCCTCGCGTCGATGGCGTGGCTGCGCGCGCTGCGCCGACCGCTCGGCCACGCCGCCGTCTACGCGTGGTCGCCGCTCGCCGTCGTCGCCACCGGCAGCGGCCATCTCGATCCGCTGGCGCTGCTGCCGATGCTGCTCGCGTTCGCATGCTTCGCGCGCGGCCGCGTCGCGCTCTCCGGCGCGCTGCTCGGCGCCGCGACTCTGGCGAAGGTCTTCCCGATCGTGCTGCTGCCGTGGCTCTTGCTGCGCGGCGGAACGCGCGTGCTCGCCGCGTTCGCCGTCGTCGTCGGCGTCGGGTGGCTCGCGTTCGCGGCCGGCGACCTGTTCGCGCCGCTGCGCAACTTCGCGGCCAGTTATCAGTTCCACGCCTCGCTGTACGCCCTCGTCGGCGAGATCGCACCGAACGCGCGCTTCGCCGTCGTCGGCTGCGCTCTCGCGCTCGCCGTCGCCGTCGCGAGCGTCCACCCGGCCGCCGCGACGCACGCCGTCGTCGCGCTCGGCGCACTGCTGTTGCTGTCGCCGACCGTCCACGCGTGGTACCTGACCTGGGTGCTCGCGACGGCGGCCGTCGCGATGCCGAGCGCTTGGAGCGCGATCGTCTGCGTCTGGTGCGCGGCGACGAGTGTCGCGCTGTACCCGACCTATCGCGATTCGTTCGTCGGCCTCCCGTTCGTCGAGTACGGCGCAGCGGTCGCATTCGGCTACGGCGTGCCGGCCGTCGCAGCGGTTGCGCTCGTCGTCCTCGCATATCGCCGACGGCCTACACCGATCGCACCGGCGAACGTGTCGACACCGCGCGCGATGTCCACGTTCGCGGTCGTCGTGCCGGCCTACCGCGAACTCGCGAACCTGCGCGAACTGCTGCCGCGGTGGCTCGCGACCGACGCCGTCTGCGTCGTCGTCGCCGACACACCGACGAACGACGGCACCGAGACCCTCGTCGCCGGCGACCCGAGGCTCCGCTACGTGCCGGTGCGCCGCCGCGGGTACGGCGCGGCCGTGCGCGCCGGCATCGCGGCGATCGCCGACGATTCCGCGCTCGACGCCGGCGTCGACGTCGTCGTCGTCTGCGACGCCGACCACGCACTCGGCCCCGAACAGGTCGACGCGCTGCTTTCGCCGTTCGAAGATCCGGACGTCGCACTCGTGACCGCGGCGCGCGGCGCGTCAGCGCCACTGACGCTCCCGCAGCGTCTCGGCAACGGCGCGACGACCGCGGCGATCGCGTTCTGCACCGGTCGCTGGTTCCACGACCTCGGCCCGTTCCGCGCGCTGCGTCGCCGCCACTGGCCGGCCGGCCATCCGGTCGACGACGGCTACGGCATCAACGTCGAGATGAACGTCGCCGCCTTGCAGCGCGGTCATCGCGTCGTCGAGGTCGCGCTGCCGTCGACACGGCGCGTCCACGGCGAGAACCGGATCAGCACGTCGTTCCGCGGCGTCGTCGGCGCCGGGCGCGGCATGCTGTCCCGCCTCGTTCGAATGTGTCTACGACCATGCCCGCCCGCGTCCTCGTCCTGACGAAGTTGCCGTTCGCGCTGCCGGTCAAGACCCGGCTGTGGCCGCTGCTCGGCGAGGCCGGCGCCGCGCGGCTCTACACCGAGATGGTCTACGCGACGTTCGCGACCGCGCGCGCGTTCGACGCGACGCCGACCCTCGCCTACTCGCCGCCGGACGCGGATCCGTCGCGCGCATTCCCCGATCTCGGTCCGCATCGCGCGCTGCCGCTGCGAGCGTCCGACGGTCCGTCGTGTCTCGCCGAGGCGATCGAGCGAACGTGGGACGGCGCGCCGTTGATCGTGCTCGGCGGCGATGCGCCCGACCTCCCACGCGAACGGATCGACGCCGGCCTCGCCGCACTCGACGGCGGCGCGCACGGCGCGGCCGTCGTGCCGACGCCCGACGGCGGGTTCTCGTGCCTCGTTCTCGCGCGGCCGATCGACGGGTTGGCGTCGGCGTTCCGCTTCGGCGCGAGCGACTCGCGCACGCGCCTGGTCGAATGGCTGGCCGCGCACGGTTGCACGACGGCGACGCTCGATCCGTGGCCCGACGTCGACACCGAAGCCGATCTCGCCGCCTACCAGCGACGGCGTCTCACCGATCGCCGAGCAGCTCCGTGACGATCCGATCGGCGCGGTAGACCTTCCGCATCGACTCGACGATCGCGACGACGTGCACGCAGACCGAGCGCGCGACGCGGTCCTCGAACATGAAGTCGTTCGGCAGCGACTCGATGTTGCCGTCGAACAGGAGTCCGACGAGGCGCCGATCGCGATCGACGACCGGGCTGCCCGAGTTGCCGCCGGTCGAGTCGTTCGTGCAGACGAAGTTGACCGGCTTGTCGAGGTCGATCGTCTTCTGCGCGGCGCGCCACGCCTCGGGGAGGTCGAACGGATACACGCCGTCGAACTCCGCCGAACGTCCGAACATCGAGTGGAACGTCGTCCGCCACGGGGCCTTCGTCCCGTTGTAGTCGTAGCCGGCGACGACGCCGTCGCCGAAGCGAAGCGTGAACGTCGCGTCCGGGCTGACCTCGGTACCGTACGCGTCGAACAGCGCGAGACCGATCGCGCGGCCGTGCGCCGCCAAGCGCGCCTCGAGCTTCTGATTCGTCGCGCGATGCGACGCTTGCAGCGTGCGCAGCACGCGCGCGATCGCCAACGCCGGATCGTCCGACTCGGTGATCGCGGCGGGTGCGCCGGCGATCCAGTCGGCGATCGCCTCCGCGTCGCCGACGCGCGTGTCCGACATCCACGCCGCGACGGCGGCCTCCGGCTCGCGACCGCGCAGGACGGCGACGAGATACGGATCCCCTTCCGGCAACCACGACTTCGCACGAACGAGGTGATCGACGAAGAACGCGACCTGCTGTTCGGAGCTGCGCGCCGGCATGTCGGCGAGACGCTTCTCGAGCGCCGCCTTGTCGCCGCCGGTCTTCGCGACGGCCGCGATCTCGAGCAGCACGAGCGCGCGTTCGAGTTCGATCGAACCGCCGGCCGTGTGGAAGTTCAGCGGCATCTCGATCGCCGTCTGCTCGGCCGCAACGGCGGCGATCTTGTCCCACAGGTCGCCGTACCGCGCCTTCAGCGCCGGATCGCCGTCGATCCGCGCACGGAACTGCTTCTCGGCCTCCGCCTTCCGCGCCAGGAACCGGTCGTCGAGCAACCCGAGGTGCATCCCGCGATACGCCTTCTGCGAGTTCTCGAAGTTCAAGATCATCGTCCGGTGCTGCTTCTCCTCGGCACCGCCCTTCGCCGCGAGTCGGCGCAGGATCGCGAGCCGGTTGTCGATCAACTGCCGAATGCGCGGCAGCCGCGCGTCGCGCTGATGCTGGAACTGTGCGTGCGTCAGCAGCCGCTCGGTCGAGCCGGGGTTGCCGACGACGAAGACGAGGTCGTTCGCCTTCGGACCGGTCGCGCTCCACTCGTAGTAGTGCGCGGCCGTGTCGGCCGGCGCGCCGTTCTCGTAGGCACGGCAGAACGCGAAGTCGATCCCGTAGCGCGGGTACGTGAAGTTGTCGAAGTCGCCGCCGAAGTGCGCGGCCTGCAGGTGCGGCGCGACGACGAGTCGGATGTCGTCGTAGACCTTGTACGAGTAGAGCTGGCGGACCGCGCCCTGGAACAGCGCGACGAGCTGATGCTGGAGCTCGGGTTTCGCACTGCGAGCGTCGGCCAGGATCTTCGCTTCGTTGCGCTGACGGACCGTCGCCTGCGCGGCCTCGTCGGCGTCGGCTTCGAGTCCGGCGAGAACTTCGGCGGTCACGTCGCGCGTCGCGACGAGCTGCTGGACCGTCAGACCCTTCAGTCGGACTTCGTCGGTCTGCTTTGCGGCGACGAAGCCGTCCTTGACCCAGTCGTGCTCACCTTGGTTCGCCGCGATGTCGCCGCGAACGCAGTGGTGATTGGTCAGGATCAGCCCATGCGGCGAGACGAACGACGCCGAGCATCCGCGCCCGAAGCGCAGCGCCGCGAGTCGCACCTTGTCGAACCATTCGCCGTCCGGAACGAAGCCATAGGTCTGCTGCAGGTACTCGCGCGGCGGCTTCTCGAACGTCCACATGCGCCCGAGTTCGGGGCGAGCCTGGGCGGAGAGCGGCGCGGCGGCGAAGAGGACGGCCGCGGCGAACGCGACGACCGAGACGTGGGAATGGGAACCGAATCGCATCGGCGC
>JAEYTU010000634.1 GCA_023433825.1 Planctomycetota bacterium | reverse complement strand
AACGGCCGCCGTCGCGACGACCTGACGCTCGTCTGCTTCGGCCGCCTGCCCGAGTGACCGGCACGACGCTGCGATGTCGCAGCGTCACTTCCCGCCATCGAGCAATCGCATGTAGAGCGCGCGTAGTCGCGCCGCGTAGTCGACGACGGTCGGGTCGCCGTCGTCGAGATCGCGCGCGCGCCACAGATGGCGCACGGCGCTCTCGGGATCGCCGTTCGTCTCGTGCAGCGCGGCGAGCGCGACGTGCGTGTCGACGTCGTCGGGGGCGAGCAGCAACAGCCGTTCGTAGGCGAAGACCGCCGCACTGCGATCGCCGAACTCGGCCTCCGCGGTGCCGAGCGCGCGCAGCGCCGCGATGTCTTCCGGCGCAAGTACGTTCGCGCGCCGGAACGCGGTCAACGCCGCGGCGCCGTCACCTGCGCGGCGCGCGAGTTCGCCCTTCGTCAGCCACGCGCCGAGGTGGTGTGGGTCGATGGCGAGTGCCGCCGCGACGGCTTCGGCCGCCGTCGCTCGCGCCGCGTCGCCGCGCGCCTCGCTGCCGCGCCCCGCGTCGACGTCGCGCATCGCCAACGCCGCGCGCGCGAAGTGCCACTGCGCGTCCCCACCGTGGCGGGCGCTGCCGAGCGCGAGTCTGACCCGCGCCGCCTCGGCGCGGCCGGCGTCCGCCTCCAGCGCCGCGAGGTTCAGCGTCGCACGCAGGTGATCCGGCGCGAGCTCGAGCACACGGACGTACTCGGCCTCGGCCGCAGCGACGTACCGCGACCCGTCGCGCCCGCGACGACGTTCGTCGGCGGCGAGGTCCTCGTAGGCGACGGCGAGGTTGAAGCGCGCGCGTGTGTCGCTCGGGTCGATGTCGAGCGCATCGCGGTAGCGGACGATCGCCGGCTCGAGCTCGCCACGCGAATGGTGATAGACACCGACGTCGAACGGCGTCCGGATCGGCGTGATGCCGCCGCCGCCGAAGCACGCCGCGAGCACGAACGCCGGCGCGAGCGCGGCGGTGGCGACCACGAGGCGCCGTTCACTTGCCACCATCGCCCTCACCTCGTTGCGGATAGATGCCGGCGCGGCCGCTGCGGCGCGCGTTCGTCGCGTCGATCGGCGCGGCTTCGAGATCCGACTCGGAGTCGCCGAACAGCAGCACGGCAGGGTTCGCGCGAACCTTCCGCAGCGCGAGTTCCGCCTGCCACATCGCGCCGCGCAGCCGCAGCAGCGAATCCGCGAGGTTCACGCGGTTCTCGGCGACGACCCGTTCGCCGCTCTGCAACAACGACTGAACGTCGCGCTGCACGTCGCCGACGGCGGTCCGCAGATCGGTCACGAGCTTCGATGCCTCGTCGAGCGCCTTGCCGCTGCGGTCGAGCAGCGAGTCGAGCTTCGGCAGCGCGTTCGCACGCAACTCACGGTCGGCGTTGACGACCGCACCTTCGAGCGCGTCGAGCGTTCGCTGCGCCGGCCGGATCAGGCTCGCCTGCACGCCGTCCGCGTTGCCGACGTCGAGCAGCGCGCGCAGCGACGCAGCCACGCCGGCGAAGTCGCGCAGCATCGCTGCGATCGCATCGCGATTCGTGACGCCGAGGAAGTGCTCGTCGACGCCGGTCAGCACGTCGCGCGCGGCCTGGACGGTCTCCGTGATCAGCGGCAGCAGCGTGTCGAGCGCGCCGGATTCGATCGGTCGCAGCGTCAGCTGGTCACCGGCAGGGCGCTCGGACACCTTCGGCGGGAGGGCCTCGGGCGTGAAGAAGCCCGGCGTCAGGTCGAGGAAGTGGTTGCCGAGGAAGCCGTCCTGCGCCAACGCGACGCGTGCCGTTTCGGGGTCGATGCGAAGCTCGCCGTCGACGATGTCGAAGGTGACCTCGACCGTGGTGCGCAACTGGCCGGACGACGGGCTCGTTCCGGGCATCTCGCGCGCGACGCGTGCGACGTCGTCGTCGGTCATCGGTCGTTGCACGAGGCGGATCGCGGTCACCTCGCCGACCGATCGGCCGGCGACGAGGACGCGCGCGCCGATCGACAGCGTCTTCGCCTCCGGAAAGCCGGTGACGGCCGTGATCCGGTGTCCCTTCAAGAACGACAGCCACTCGAAGCGACCGACGCGGAAGGCGAACAGTCCGAACACGACGACCGCCGCGCAGACGAACAGCCCGGTGACGATCTCGCTGCGTCGGTCACGTTCCATGGTCGGTCATCACATCAACAGGTCATTGAAGAATCGGTCCTGATCGTCGCGTTCGGCGATGCTGTCCTGCTGGTCGCCCGACAGGAAGCCCTGCACGAACGGGTCGTCCGACGCGTGCAACTGGAGCGGCGTGCCGGTGAACCGGACGCGCCCGCGATCGAGCAGCACGACGCGATCGGCGATCCGCGACATGCTCGGCAGGTCGTGCGTGACGACGACGCTGGCGATCCGCATCGTCGACTTCAGCAGGTTGATCAGCTCGTCGAGGCGGCGCGTCGCGATCGGGTCGAGGCCGGCCGAAGGCTCGTCGTAGAACAAGATCTTCGGGTCGAGCGCGAGCGCGCGCGCGACGGCGGCGCGCTTCAGCATCCCACCCGACAGCTCGGCCGGCCGGCGGTCCTTCGCGTGCAGGATCCCGACCTGGTGCAGCTTGATCTTGACCATCGTGTCGACGGTCTCGGGATCGAGCCGCGTGTGGTAGCGCAGCGGCAGCGCGACGTTCTCGCCGACCGTCAACGAGTTCAGCAGCGCGCCTTGCTGGAACATCACGCCGAACCGACGACGAACGCGATCGAGGCCGCGCGCGCCGATCGCGTAGATGTCCTCGCCGTCGATGCGCACGCAGCCAGCGTCGGGCGGCAGGAAGCCGAGCATCACCTTCAGCAGCGTCGACTTGCCGCCGCCGCTCGCACCGAGCACGACGACGGTCTCGCCGCGGCGCACGTCGAGGCTGACGTCGGTCAGCACGCGAACGCGACCGAAGCTGCGCTCGACGTTCTCGACGCGGATGACCGGCGGCTCGTCGACTTGGACGTCGCTCATCCGCCGCCCAGCCACTCGATGACGAACGCCGTCAACAACGCGTCGGCGACGATGACGAGCACGAGGATCGTGACGACGGAGACCATCGTGAAGCGCCCGATGCCCATCGGGCCGCCGTCGGCCCGCAACCCGAAGTGGCACGCGACGATCGTGATCAGCGCGCCGAACACGAGCGCCTTCAGCAGCCCGCCGTAGACGTCGGTCATCGACAGGTACGCGATCGTCGTCTGCACGTAGGCGTCGGCGCCGATGTCGAACATCGCCTGTGCGACGATCTGGCCGCCGAGAAAGCCGATCGGATACGAGAACACGGTCAGGCACGGCGTCATGACCAGCATCGCGACGAAGCGCGGTGCG
>JAEYTU010000415.1 GCA_023433825.1 Planctomycetota bacterium | reverse complement strand
CCCTCGGCGCGGCGGCGCGCGCGAGCGGCGGTAGGCGACGCACGACGACGCCGGGCACCGGCGCACCGTCACAGACGAACGCGACCGACCGCTTCGCCGCGCCGGCCTCGCGTCGCAGCGCTTCCCCCGCATCGACGTTCGCCCGCGCACCGAGCGCGACCGACGGTGACGCCGACGACATGTCCACGGATCCGGCGTCGTTCGACGCACGCGTCGTCCCGGCGTCGCGACCGTCTCGGCACATCACGACGCCGACGAGCACGGCGATCAACACGATCCCCGAGACCAACCACACGCGATCGGATCCGGACGCCATCGGAAGACGGCGGTTTGTCGCCACCTGCGCGCGCATCTACAACCCCCCGCCCATGCCGTTCCGCGACCTGTCCCCGCACGACGTCCACACACTCCTGGCGCAGAACCCCGACTGGATCGTGCTCGACGTTCGGACCGAGCCCGAGTTCGACGAGCACCGGATCGCCGGCGCGCGACTGCTGCCGATCCAGGAACTGCAAGAACGACTCGACGAGCTCGATCCCACGAACCGCTACGTCGTCGTCTGCGAACACGGAATGCGCAGCCAGATGGCGTGCGCGTTCCTCGCCGAGCAGGGCTTCGCGTCGCTGATCAACGCGCGCGGCGGCATGGCGCACTGGCTCGACGTCGGGTTGCCGGTCGAGCGCGGCGGCACCTGAAGCGCGCACGACGCGATCGCGCGCAACGACCAGCGATGCGACTCGAACGCTGACGCAAGCGTCGCAGTCGGCGGCGCGGGAATTCGTCGTGTGCGCGCTCGTTGCTCTGCATGAGGCGTCCGACGCACTTGCGTCGGATGCGTCGCGTCCCGTCCCCGTGGAGCACACAGTGAACATCTCGCGTCAGATCCGTCACGCCGCTCGCGTCGTCCTGTCGATCAGCACCACCCTCTGCCTCGTGGCCGCGCAGCAGACCGCGACCTACGCGCCGTTCGGTTCGGGTTGCAGCGGCACCGGCACCGGCCTCGGCGCGCGTCACGTCGCGCCCGCCGCAATGGCGAACGCCTACGGCGGGAGCGACAACAGCATCCCGTTCACGTGGTCACCGGTGCGCTACCAGCAGGTCTTCGTCGGCGGTGAGTTGCCGGTGGCGTTCACGATGGCCGGACTTGCGCTGCGTCAGAACGAACGCCCACCGATCGCGCACGGTGTGACGGTCGATCTCGAGATCCAGATCGGCTTCACGTCGCGCGACCCGCAGACGCTGTCGACGACGTTCGCGACGAACTTCGACAGCGGCACGCCGGTCACCGTGCTGCCGCGCTCGTTGTTCGTGTTCCCCGACCAACCCGCCGGGCCGACGAGCCCCGACGACTTCTTCGTCACGATCCCGTGGCCGACGACGTTCGCATGGACTCCGGTCGCCGGGCGCAACCTGTTGATCCAGGTGACGATCTTCGGCAACAGCAACAACAACGGGATCTGGGGGTATCCGCTCGACGCGGCCGGCGGCCCGACGGCGCGCGTCTACGGTTCCGGCTCCGGAGCGACGACGGGTACCAAGGAAGTCGGCTACGGACTCGTCATGGGTTTCCGCGCGCTGACGAACACGGCCGTGCCGACGCTCTACAGCACGAGCACGCCGCAGATCGGCGACACGTTTCGGGTTCGCATCTCGCAGGCGCGCGCCTCGTCGTCGGCGCTGATCTGCCTCGGCGTCTCGGATCGTTCGTTCGGCGGTGCGCCGCTGCCGATGGAGCTGGGATGGCTCGGTGCCCCGGGGTGCCGACTGCTGACGTCGATCGAGGATCTGCGTGCCGTCGCGATCAGCGCCGCGGGGACGGGGTCGTTCAGCTACAGCATCCCGAACGACATCTACCTGCTCGGACTTCGCTTCTACAACCAGTTCCTCGTCGCCGACCCGACCGTCAACGCGCTCGGGTTCGTGCTGTCGAACGGCGGCGTCGGCACGATCGGCAATCGGTGACCCGGCATCGGACTCGCTCGGCGGTCCTGCGCCGGTTTGCGAGTACGCGGTTCGGCGGTAGAACCCTCGCCCCCCGTTCGCCGCCGGACCGATGTCGAAGCCCCATTCCAAGCCCGAAGACCGTGACCAGCTCGCCGCACAGGTCGTGCAGATCCGCAAGCGGCTCGAACTCGGCAAGACGTCGGCGGCGCTGAAGGACGCGAAGGACCTCGCCAAGCGCGTTCCCGGCGACGCGTCGTCGACACTGCTGGCCGACTGCTACGCGGCGCGCATCGTCGACCTGCAGCGCGGCGGCCAGGAGACCGAGGCGACGCAGTTGCTCGCGATCGCCCGCGAACGGTTCGCCGACGCGGCCGGGCGTTGGGACGATCTCGTCAACTCCGGCCGGCGCCGAACTGGCGATTTCGGCGACGTCCTCGTCGTCCTCGCCGACGAGACGTCGACGCCGGAACAACGCGAACGCGCCGAAGCGACGCTGCGCGCCGAGCTGGCCGACCCGCGCCTGCTGTGCGACGCCGAGCAGTTGCCGAAGGACCACGAACTCCGCGTCGCCGCGCGGGCCGTGTCCGACGCGTTCGTCGAGGCGGCACGCGGGGCGCTGTCCGACACCGCGCGCGAGGCGATGCGCACCGTCGCGCGACGTTCGCCGCTGGCGCCGTGGCGTGCGTTCGTGCTGGCGCTCGACGCGTTCCATCGGTGCGACGACGACGCGATGCTCGAACAGCTCGACCGAATCCCCGACGACGCTGCCCCGGCGCCGTTGGCGCAGGCGCTGCGCGATCGATTCATCGGGCGCCCGCCGAAGACACCGCTCGCCGAACGTCTCGACGGCGGCGTATCCGCGCTGCTGCACGACCTCGCCGCGCTGCATGCGGCGGTCCAGAGCGGAACGGCGAGCCGCGCCGGCGCGATGGTCGTGCCGATCGTGCGTGGCCTCGCGGCGTTCGAGCCGCGGCTCGCGTCGCGCTTCCTGCGATGGCTCGACATGCAGACCGAGAAGGCGGTCCCGACCGATGCGAAGTTCTTCGCGACGATCCGGCCGCTGCTGCCCGACGGCGAACTCGAGCGGCTTCACGCCGGCACGTTCGACGAACAGGATCCGACGATCGGTTTCCTGGCGTGGACCGATTGGCTGTGGCCGCGTTCCCGGAAGTCGCTCCGACCGCTGAACGACGACGAACTCGCGCTGCTGCTCGACCGGCTCGTGACGGTTGCGGACCGCGCGTTCGCACGCATCGCGCCGGTTCTGGTCGAACACCGCGTGCCGTCGAAGGGCGTGCTGCCGTTGCCGGAGGCGAACCAGTTCGGCCGTTCGCTGTACGAGATCGGCGATCGTGGCTCCGACACCGAGTCCGCCGCCGATCAACTGATCGCGCTCGCCACCGTCGTCCAGGCACTGCTGACGCGCGTCGACGCCGCCGATGTCGTCGTGCGTGGGACGCCGCCGGGGTTCGCGTTCGCAGCGCTCGCGTGTCGGCTGCAGCCGACGCCGGAGCGATACCGGACGTGGCAGCGGCTGTGCGGCAGCGACTGGACGCGGCGCGAGGCCGTGCTGCGCGAATGGCAGGCACGGTTCGACAGCGCCGAGATTCCATTGGCGACGGCCGAGATCCATCTCGAACGCCGTGAGCCGAAGGCGGCGCTCGACGCGATCGCGAAGGCACGAACGCTCGATCCGATGCACGAAGGTCTGCGCAACGACGCGCCGTGGATGCTGGCCGCGATCGTGCGCATGGC
>JAEYTU010000400.1 GCA_023433825.1 Planctomycetota bacterium | reverse complement strand
GAGCTGCAGCATCCCGGCCAGCAGCGCGACGACGAGCAGCGCCGACGACAGGTCGCGACTGCCGATCGGTCCGTCGACGTTCGTCGTCGCCGACAGCAACCAGACGATCGGGAAGAACGCGAACGTGAACACGGCGGCGACGCACGGGATCACGAGTGCCAGGACGACGTGGTCGAGCAGAGGCATCGTGCGACCGACGTATGCACCGAAGACGTGCAGCGACGGGAAGCAGATCGCGAGCGTGCCGAGCAGCAGCGCCGGGACGCGCCACGTGCTCTCGGTGCCGAGCACCCAGCCGTACGGCAGCGCGAGCACGACCGTGCCCGCGAGCAGGACGAGTGCGATCGCCGCGCGCCTGGTCGACAGCGCCGGACTCTCGGCGATTCGACGCGGCGTGCCGAGGAGCACGTCGACGAACCGAAACGGCGTGCGCACGAGCGCGTCGAGTTCGACCTCGTCGAACGGCCGCGGCGGGATCGGCACGGCGACGACGTCTTGGACCGGTTCGGGGGAACGCGCTGCCGGGAGTGACTCGGACATGGCTTCACTTTGCATTGCCAAGTATCCGGGCGCCAGCCCTCGGCCACCGACTTCTCCACACCGTGCGGGCCGGCGAGACTGCGCCGCTCGCAACCCCGATGGCAAACGGCCACTGCCGATGAACGAACCCCGAGAACCGGCGCAAGACGCGACGGATCGCGGCACCACAAGCCGGGTGTCGGCGGCCGAATCGATCGAAGCCACGCTCGACGCCGCGCGCCCACGCGCGATCGCGGCGCTGCTGCGCGCACTCGGCGATCTCGACGCGGCGGAGGATGCCTTTCAGGAGGCGTGCCTCCGCGCATGGCGAACGTGGCCGCGGGACGGCGTCCCTTCGGCGCCGATCGGCTGGTTGATCCGGACCGGCCGCAACGCCGGGATCGACGCGGTGCGGCGCGCGCGTCCGGTCGCCGCGCTGACCGACGCGCACGAGACGGCGGCGGACGTTCGGCGATCGGTTGGCGCCGACGACGACGCGATCGACCACGCGCCGTTTCGCGACGACGTGCTGCGGCTGCTGTTCGTCTGCTGCCATCCCGAACTCGCACCGGCACAGCAGATCGCGCTCGCACTCCGTGTCGTCTCGGGGCTGACCGTCGCCGAGATCGCGTCGGCATTCCTCGTCGCCGACAGTGCGATGGAGCAGCGCATCACGCGCGCGAAGCGACGCCTCGCCGACGCTGGCGCGACGCTCGAGACGCCGGGAGCCGCCGAACGCGCGACGCGAATCGCCGCGGTCGCCGCGACGATCTACCTGCTGTTCAACGAGGGCTACTCGGCGAGCGGTGGTGACGAGCACGTTCGCGTCGGTCTCTGTGACGAAGCGGTGCGACTCGCCGAGTTGCTCGCGAGCCTGTGCCCGGACGATCCCGAAGTGCTGGGTCTCGCGGCGTTGTTGCAGTTGCAGCACTCGCGAACGCCGGCGCGCCTCGACGGCGACGGCGCGATCGTCCTGCTCGAACGCCAGGACCGGAGCCTCTGGCGTCGGGATCGAATCGACGCCGGCTTGCGGCGGCTCGACGACGCGTTGGCGCATCGCCGTCCCGGCCCGTACCAGATCCAGGCGGCGATCGCCGCGACGCACGCGCGCGCGCCGCGCGCGGACGCGACCGACTGGGCCGAGATCGATCGGCTCTATGCCGCGCTCGCCACGGTGCAGCCGTCGCCGATCGTCTCGCTGAACCATGCCGTCGCCGTCGCGAAGGTCCGCGGACCCGCGGCCGCGCTGGCGATGCTCGAGCCACTCGCGAACGCGCTCGACGACCGGTTCCACTTCCACGGTCTGCGCGGCGCACTGCTCGCCGACCTCCGTCGCGATGACGCCGCCATCGCGGCGTTCGCGCGTGCCCTCGACCTCGCGCGGACGCCCCAGGAGTCCGCGCACATCCGCCTCCGACTGGCCGAAGTCGGCGGCACCAAGCCCGCCGGCGACCCCGACGACGACGACGAACGATGCTCTACTCGATCCTGATCTCCGGCCCCGAGGACCGGGTCGCCGATTGGACCCCCGACGAGACCGCGGCCGTGCTCGACCGTCACGCACAGCTTCGTGCCGAACTCCAAGCCGAAGGTCGACTCGGTCCGGTGCTGCGGCTCGCGCCGGCCGCGACGTCGACGACGCGCATCACCGGTGCGCCGTTGGTCGTCAGCGACGGACCGTTCGCCGAGACGAAGGAACAGCTGATGGGGATCTACGTCGTCGACTGCGCGACGCGCGCCGATGCGGAAGCGGTGGCCCGTCGGCTCGCCTTCGACGGTGCGAGCTTCGAGCTGCGGCCGATCGACTGGTTCGATCCCGGGTCGGTCGCCGCGCGGATCGAACCGCCGACCTGAGAAAAAACCTGCGGGCCGATGTCGGCGCAGCGCCCCGGGCCGCGTCCTCGGGGCCCGGCCGCATGTCGCGGACCGGCACGACTCAGGAGACTCCATGTTGCTCGCAGGAAAGAACGCCGTCGTCTACGGCGGTGGCGGCGCCATCGGCAGCGCGGTCGCACGGGCGCTTTCGCGCGACGGCGCGCGCGTCCATCTCGCCGGTCGGACCCGATCGAAGCTCGACGCCGTCGTCGCGGACATCGCCGCGGCCGGCGGCTACGCCGATGCGACCTCTCTCGACGCCACGGACGAAAGCGCCGTCCAGCGTCACCTCGACGGCGTCGCCGGTCGCTTTGGGGCGATCGACATCGCGTTGAACGCCGTCGGCATCACTCACGTCCAGGGAACGCCACTGCCGGAGGTCGACTTCGACGAGTACGCGCTGCCGCTCCTCGGCTACACGCGGACGAACTTCGTCACGGCGAAGGCCGCGGCGCGACACATGGTGGCGCAGCGTTCCGGCGTGATCCTGATGCTGTCGACCCCGGGCTCGCGGATGGCCGGCGGCGGGTTCCTCGGCTACGGCGCGGCTTGCGCTGCGATCGAAGCGATGACGCGCCACCTCGCCGGCGAACTGGGCCCGCACGGCGTTCGCGTGCTGTGCCTGCGTTCCGACGCGATCCCCGAAGCCCTGCGTGACGGCTCGCACACGCGTGAAGTGTTCCACGGTGCGGCACGGCGGCACGGCGCGTCGATCGACGCACTGTTGGCCGAGCGGGCGAAGTCGGCATCGCTGCTGCGGCGGTTGCCGACGCTGCAGCAGGTCGCCGACGCGGCGGCGTTCGTCGCCTCGGACCGAGCGGCTGCGATGACCGGCTCGGTCGTCGACGTGACCTGCGGTTCGACACTCAGCGACTGAAGAACCGGTACCCGAGCGCCCCGCCGCGTGGGACCAGTCGGTCGAAACGTTCGCGCAGGCCCGGATCCCCGCGCAGCCACGCGACGAAGTCGAACCGTCGGTCGCGGAACACCGTCGGTGCGTCGCGGACGACGACCAGCGACGGCGGGCGCCGGTCCCAGTCGGCTCGGAGTTCGTCGAGGACGCCTTGCTCCTGCGGCGGGCGTTCGTCCGGCGCGTGGTAGCGGAACGCGGCGTCGCGCGGGGCTCGGTCGGCTGCCGCGTCGCCCGCTTCGTCGCTGGCCTCGCGCTCGGCCCGCCCACCACCGTAGACGTGCGGCAGCATCCACAGACACCCGTGCCGCGACGTGCTCGCGAGGCCGGCGTAGAGCAGCATCGGGTAGTGCGGCCACAGCGACGTGTCGAGGACCAGGACCGGTCCGCCGTTGCTGAGTTCGTCGAGCACGCGCACGGCAGGCGTCAGCTCGCCGAACTCGCCGGTCACGCGCACGCGACCATCCGCATCGCGATGCAGTACGTGCTCGGCCGTGCGGATCGAACCCGCGAGCGCGAGCACGAGCGGGATCCCGAAGCGAATCGCGAACGCGTCCGCCGTCGCGGCCGCACCGGCCAGCGTCACTGCCGCGACCGGGATCGCGACCGCCGCGGCTCCGATCGCCGGCGCGAAGTGGTAGTGCCAACCCTTCTGCTGCCAGAACGCCGACGCGACGAGCCCGAGCTGCAACAGGCAGAACGCGACGGCGACGTCGCTGCGGCAGACCCTGCGCGACACGAACGCCGCCGCGCAGAGGACCCCGAGTCCGGCGGCCGCCAGCACGTCACGATCCCGCAGCAGGCCGGTCAGCGACGCCTCGTAGGCACCGTAACTCTGCTGCGCGAGCTGCAACGTCGCGAAGAAGCCGGCGCGCATGTCGGACGGCAACCACACGATGTGCACGGCGTAGGCGGCGAGCGTCGCCGTCAGCGCGAGATTCTCCGGCGTCCACAGCCGCCGCAGCGACGTCCCGACGAGCAGCAGCACGGCGAAACCGACGAACGGCTTCAACGCGACCGCCAGCCCGGCCAACAGCCCGATCGCCAGGGCTTCGGCGAATCTCGGGGCGGCGTTGGCGCGCGTTCCGACGAGGGCGGCGTACGGAAGCAGCATCGCGAACGCGAGCGGGTCGCGCTGGCCGAAGCTGGTGCCCGGCACGACGACGAGTGCGAACGCGAGCAGTGCCGGCATCGGCAGCAATGTCGCGGCGCGTTCTGCCGAACGTCGAAGCGCGCGGATCGTCAGCCACGCACACAGTCCGAGCAGCACGAGGACGCAGAGCTGGAACGCGAGCACGACCGACACGCCGGTCGCCCGCGCGAGCAGGACGGGGATGCAGTTCGCCCAGACGACGAGCGGTGGGTTCAGATCGACGACGTCGACGTAGAGCCGCTGTCCGTCGAGCACCCGCGCGGCGACGTCGAGGTACCACGCGCAGTCGTGGTCGACGACGTACGGCGGGACGACGCGCGGCGCGACGCAGCAGACCGCCGCAACGGCGGCGACGGTGCGGCTGCGCTTCGTCCCGAAGTCCATCGGCGCACGATCGAACGTCGTGCCTCCCGCCGTCAACCCGTCACGGCGTGCGGGCGTCAGTCGCCGTCGCCCCCGCCTCCCCCGTCGGACCCGCCGTCCGGTGCGCCGCCGTACGAGTCCTCCGAGTCGTCCGACTCGTCGTCCGGCGCGACGTGCTCGAGGATCGAGCGCGCCTTCTCGCCCATGCGCAGCAGACTCGGCTCCGTGCAGATGCGTTCCAGCTCGCTCATCGCGAACCACTGCAACGCGTGCGACTCCTTGCTGACGACGAACCGATCGGTGCGGGCCTGCATCAGGAACCGGACGTCGTAGTGCAGGTGCTCCGGGTCGGTTCCGTGCGGCGGGATCACGTGGATGTCGATGTCGAGCGGGACGTGCTCGCCGTCGGTCGCCATCACGCCGAAGTCCGAGATCCCGGTCTCCTCGTGCGCCTCGCGCATCGCCGCCTCGTGGACGACGAACTGCCCGTCGGCGTGCCCGCCGACCTGCAGCCACCGACCGAGCTTGCGGTGATGCGTCATCAGGAACCGATTGCCGTCGGGTGACAGGATCCAGGCCGACGCCGTGACGTGGCCGGGAACGCAGGACCGCTCGAAGCAGTCGGTGTGCGACGAGACGAATGTCGCGAAGCGCGCGACGACTTCGTGTTCGTGTGGGTACATCGCGCGGTAGAGATCGAGCAGGCGCAGCAGAGGCTTTCGGTGCATGTCAGGCGTTGGGCCGGTCGCCGCCGACGGACTCGCGGAGCGCGCCGTAGTCGACCTTGCCGTTTCGGTTGTGCGGGAGTTCGTCGAGGCGGTGCACGACGGCGGGAACCTGATGACTCGGCAGCTCGCGCGTCAACTGCGCGCGCGCGCGCGTCGGCAGCTCTCGGTCGTCACCGGAGACGAACGCGACGATGCGGTGACCGCTCGCTGGATCGGGAACGCCGAGCACGGCGGCCTCGAGGACGCCGACGACGCCCTTCAACGCCTGCTCGATCTGATCGGGCGCGATCCGGTGGCCGTGGACCTTCAGCAGTCCGTCGCGCCGCCCGATCCAGTACAGGAACCCGTCGGCGTCGCGCTCGACGATGTCGCCGCTGTGAACGACGCGCCGCGTCGGATCGCGCGGGTCGGCGCGGAACACGCGCGCCGTGTCGGCGTCGCGCCGCCAGTACCCGAGTGCGACGAACGCACCGGCGTGGACCAGTTCGCCGGGCTCGCCGGGTCCGCATTCGCGGCCGGTGTCGGGATCGACGACGCGGAGTTCGACGCCGGGTACGGCCTTGCCGATGCTGGTCGGCCGTCGCGCGAGTTCGGCCGGCGGCAGATAGCTGCTGCGGAACGCCTCCGACAGCCCGTACATGCTGAACACCGAGACGTCGGCGAGCTGCGTCCGCAGCGTCTCGATGTCGCGCACTGCGAGACGGCCGCCCGAGTTCGTCACGTAGCGCAGCGTGCGGCAGGTCGCCGGGTCGACGCGACCGCTCCGCAGCAGTTCACAGAACCCGTGCCACAGGCTCGGAACGCCGGCGAGGCCGGTGCAGCCGTGACGCTCGATCGCCGTGAACACTTCGATCGGTGCGAGGTAGGTCATCAGCGTCGCGCGTGCGCCGACGTGCGCCGCGGACAGCAGCTGGTTGAGTCCGTAGTCGAACGACAACGGCAGCACGCACAGCAGGTGGTCGCTCGATCGCAGCGAGAGGTACTCGGCGACGACGGCGGCACCTTCGACGAGGTTGCGATGCGTCTGGACGATGCCCTTCGGCAGTCCGGTCGATCCGCTCGTGTAGAGGATCGTCGCCGGGTCGTTCGGGGACGGTGGTGCGAGCGACGGCGAACGTCGCGCCGCGTGCGGCGTGTCCGCGGCGACGGCGTGGTCGTCGTCGACGTCGACG
>JAEYTU010000578.1 GCA_023433825.1 Planctomycetota bacterium | reverse complement strand
CGATGGGTCTCACCGATCACGCGCTTCGATCCCGTGCGGCGTTGGCAACAGGATCGTGAACGTCGATCCCCGCCCGACCTCGCTGGCGACCAGGATCCGCCCGCCGTGTCGCTCGACGATCCCGTGCGTGATCGCGAGACCGAGTCCCGTCCCGCGGTCGACGTCTTTCGTCGTGAAGAACGGGTCGAAGATCTTCGGCAGGACGTCGGCCGGGATGCCCGACCCCTCGTCGCGGATCCGAATCGCGACGCCGCCGGCCTCGATCTGCGTCGAGACCGTGACCGGTTGTCCGGCCGTCGAAGCGTCGCGGGCGTTCAACAGAATGTTGACGAGCACCTGCAACAGGTGATTCGGCGACCCGTCGATGCGCGGCTCGGTCGCGTCGAGGTCGACCCGCAACGGAACACCGGCCGACTGGAACGGGAGCCGAACCAGATCGACGCCCTCTTCGACGAGCGAGTTCAGGTCGAGCGGCCGCAGTTCGAACGGCGTCTCACGCGAGAACGTCAGCAACCCGGCCGTGATGACTCCGATCCGCTTCGCATGCTTCTCGATGACGTCGAGCTCACGAAGCAGCGAGTCCTTGTCGTCGCCGTCCGCAATCCGGTACCTGAGGATCTGCACCTTGCTCTGGATCACCCCAACCGGGTTGTTGATCTCGTGACTGACGCCGGCGGCCAGCGTTCCGACCGACGCGAGCTTCTCGCTCTGACCGAGTTGTCGATCGAGTGCGACGAGGTCGGCTTCACTCCGACGGAGCCGATGCAGGACCGTCGCGACGAAGTAGATCGAGAACACGAACGTCAGCGCGAAGACGAACCACGCCGCGAGCAACGCCTGCGGCGGCGTGGCGAACAAGTCGAACCAACCGAGCTCGATCGGATGGTGCGGCAGCCACTCGAACCGTTCGGCCGCCGCGAGTGCCCCGACCGCCAGCAGCGCCGCGAGCGCGACGATGCTCGCAGCCCCGATCGACAACAGCAGCGCCGCGATGAACGCGTGGAACAGATAGAAGAGGACGAACGGGTTCGTGACGCCGCCGCTCCAGTGCAGCATCGCGGTCAACACGACGAGGTCGACGCCGATCTGCAGATCGACGTGTCGCCGAATGCGGCGCTCGGGGAACGCCGCGAGGCGCGGGAGTCGCCATTCGTAGTAGAGGTTCAGCAAGAGGGCGATCGCCGAGAGCGCGAACAACGGCCGCGAATCCCGTAACAGCCCGAGTCCTTGCGCGAAGATCGTCACGACGACGACGCCGCCGATCGCGCCGAAGCGCAACCGGTTGAACCACGCGAGCTGCGCGAGAAGACCGCGCGCCTGTCCCTTCCGCAGCCACGCCAGTCCGGCCTGGCGAAGGGACTCGACGCGCCCGGGCCTCATTCACCGACGCGCGAGTCGTACTCGCGTCGTGCATGGATCCATGCCGCGAGGACGAGACTGACGAGCGTGAATCGGATCAGCGCATCGATTGGATCGCCGAGCCGTGCCGGATCGACCCCGGCGAGCGATCCGGTCAGCGCCTCCCGCAGTTCCCCGCGCGGCTGAATCGTCTCGACGATCCAGCGCCGCACCGGATCGGCGACCGTGAACGCGCGGACGCCTGCCTGCGGCGGAAGGTTCGACGCGAGGATCTCGACGACCAGCAGGAACGCCGCGCCGGTCACGAGCGGTCGCTTGAAGAACACGCTGAACAACGCACCCGCCGCCGCGTACGCCGGCACCGCCAGCCCGAGCGCCTGCACGTAGGCGACGCAGTGCGCACCATTCGGCGCGATCCCGTGGCGCCAGTTCCAACCCGGAAGCGTCAGAACGGCGTAGGTCGCGAGCACCACCGCCGCCGCGATCAGCCAGCCGTGAACGGCGACGCCGATCCACTTTCCCAGCAGGATCGCCGGTCGCGGCAACGGACGCAGGAACAGAAACGTCGCCGTCCGATCCTCGAGATCGCCGTGGACCGCCTTGACGGCGAGGTACAGCACGACGAACGGGATCGCGACCTGCACGAGGACCCAATAGACGGTGATCCCGAACAGCTCGACCCCCGAAGTCTGCCGCGCGGCCCGCGACGCGAAGGCGAGCACGATGCCTGCGAAGAGTGCGATCGTCCCGAATGCGAGCAGCAGACTCCGCGGCCGCCATTGCAGACGCAGGGTCTGGCGCGCGACCTCGACCACCGTTGCGACGAACGTCACGACGTAGTTCATCCGCGCACCAGGTACCGGAACACCGACTCGAGGTTGTCGTCGAGCGTGACGATCTCGTCGAGGATCGCCGCGTCGTCGGCGCCGATCCGGGTCAGCTCCTCGAACAGGTCGTGTCCGCCCTCGGTCGACACGACGACGCCGCCGGCGTCGATCTCGATCCCGACGACGGTCGACAGCGCCGACAACCGCGACGCCAGCGTCCGCGGCGACCGCGAACGCAGCGACAGCCGATACGGTCGATCGGCGAGTTGTCGGCGCAGCTCGTCGAGACCACCCTCGGCCAGCAACCGACCGCGATGCATCAGCAGATAGCCGTCGGCGACGCTCTGCAGTTCGTGAAGGACATGACTGCTGACGAGCACGACCTTCCCCTCGGCGCCGGTCCGGCGAATCCAGTCGCCGACCTCGTGCCGCGCGATCGGGTCGAGTCCGGTCAGCGGCTCGTCGAGCAGCAGAACGTCGGGCGCGTGCGCGATCGCCTGCGCGAGCTTGACGCGCTGGCGCATGCCCTTGCTGTAGGTCCCGATCGCACGATCCATCGGCGCGCCGAGGCCGAGTTCGTCGAGGACTTGTCGCGCGCGCCGACGCGCGTCACGCATCCCCCACCCGGACAGCCGGAGCATCCATGCGACGAACGTCGCGCCGGTCAGATGCTCGTGGAACCGGTCGATGTCGGGACACATCCCGATCCGTCGTCGCGTCCCCAATTCCGACGGCGGCCGGCCCGCCACGAGGATCTGACCGAGGCTCGGGTCGAGCAGACCCGCCGCCAGCTTCATCAGCGTCGACTTGCCGGCGCCGTTCTGACCGACGAGTCCGGTCACGCCCGCGTCGATCCGGAACGTCAAGTTCGTCAGTCCCGCAACCTGCCCGTACCACTTGCTGACGGCGCGGAACTCGATGGCGACGGTCATCCGACGGCCTCCCCGAGACGCAGTCGGCGACGGACGAGCACGGTCAGCGGAACGACGACCAACGCCAGGAAGACGACGGCGTGGATCGGGTCGGACTCGCCGACGCGATCGTCGCCGACGACCGCGCGCACGAGTCGCTGGGCCGAGTCGACTGGACTCAATCCCTTCCAATACGCGTCGCGCGGGAAGACGTGCGCGAGCACCCGGCCCATCGCTGCGCTGCCGACCAGCAGGAACATCCACAGGATCGATGCGAACGTCGGCGTTCCGGCGACCGCGGAGAACCCGACGGCGAGGTACGCGACGACCATCACGTAGGCCGTCGCCGCGAGCAGCAACCTCGGCATGAACTCGATCGTCGTCGACAAGAGTTGCCAGTCCGGCGCGGACAGAACGGCCAGGATCCACAGCACGAGCGGCGCGACGACGCACGGCACGGCGAGCAGCAGAACCGAACCGAGCCATCGCCCGACGAAGTACCAAACCGGCGTGATCCCGCGCGTCCACAGGATCTCCAATGCACCGGCCGCACGATCCTTCGCGATCGCACGGCAACCGACGAGCGTCGTCAGGATCAGCACCGGCAGGTAGCTCTCGCCGAGGATCGGGTCGAGGTAGAAGCGCATCGCGTTCGGGTCGAGTCGCGGGGAGCGCTCGGTCAGCCGGGTCAGGTCGCCGAACTCCCAGATGCCCGCCTGCAGCAGCAGCAGGAACACGTTGAAGATCGACGGTCCGAGACACGCGACGAACAGCAGGACGCCCGGAATGCGCCGAAAGATCACGCGCCACTCGTGGATCGCGAGTGGTCGGATCCGTTCGAACGTCGACGTCGGCTCGTAGTCGATCCGCCGGTAACCGGCGCCGTGGATCACCATGCAGACTCCTCCGCCGAACGCCGCGCCGCGACGTCGTCGCCGACCGCACCGAGGAACACTTCTTCCAGCGAACGCCGATGCTCGACGAGGCGCAGCACCGTCGCGCCGGCGTCGAGCACGGCCGCGAACACGGCGGAACGCGCCATCGTCGCGTCGACGGCGAGTCGCAATCGGTGCGGACCACCGGGAACGGCCGCTTCGGGCGCCGCCGCCGTCGTCGCGTCGACCTCGGAAACGCCGGCATTGCGCAGCGCGACCTGCACGGCACCGCGATCACCAGCGACGTCCAACTCGATCGTCCGCGTCCGCGTACGCGTCAGTTCCTGCAACGGTCCGCTGGCCAGGACGCGTCCGCGCTCCATCAACACGACGCTGCTGCAGGCGAACTCGACGTCGCCGAGGATGTGCGACGACAGGACGACCGACTTCCCGAGATCGACCG
>JAEYTU010000361.1 GCA_023433825.1 Planctomycetota bacterium | reverse complement strand
TGCCAGGCACCTTTGTTTCACTTCTCACCGCAAAGCCACATGCGCAACCTGATCGTCGTCGTCGTTCTCGCGCTCGCCGGTGCGATCCTGTGGCTCGCGCGCGACGGCGAACGTGAGCCTCGTCCGGCGACGCCGACGGCCGCGGACGCGTTGTCCGCGGCACCGCGCGATGTCGTCGATGTCGACTCGGCCGCGATCCCCATCGACGCGCGCGACGCGAACCCCGCGCGCACCGAGATCGCACCTCCGCCCAACCCGCCACCCGAACCCCCGCCGCCGGACGCGATGGTCACGATCGCCGGCATCGTCGTCGACGACACCGGAGCACCCGTGCAGCGAGCCCAGGTCAACGTCGTTGAAAGCCTCGGCCGCCGCATCGGTCTCTCGACGTGGACGGGTCCCGACGGGCGGTTCTCGATTCGCCATCGCGCCAACGACGTCGGGCCCGACCCGTTCGAACTCCACGTCCACTCCGACGACCACGAGCCGCTGATGACGAAGGCCGTCCACGCGTTCGGCGAGCACGAGGTACGTCTTGTCATGACGAGCGGCCTGCCGCTCGAAGTCGTCGTGCGCCGCGACGCCGACGACGCGCCGGTCGAGCAGTTCACCGTTCGCATGCTGCCGAAGCCCGGCAGCCGCACTCGCTGGTCGAGCAGCGACCGTCGCGTTCGCGGCGGCGGGCATCACGCGAACGGCGTCGCGCGGGTGACCGGAATCCCCCGCGGTCCCTACGAACTGGTCGTCGAGCCGGCCACGTCCACGGGCCTCTTCGGCGCGTACTTCATCGACGTGAACGTCGCCGACGGCGCGCCGTTGCGATTCGATGTGCGGCTCGGCGCCGCGATCACGCAGCGCGTCGTCGTCGTGCTCGGCGACGGCAGCCGCGTCGTCGGGTCGAAGGTCGAGTTGCTGCTCGCGCGGCCAGGTTCGCGCGTCACCGCCGAGTCACCCGCGCAGTCGTTCGACTCGTCCGTCTCGGATTCGCGGCTCGACGTCCGCGTCGACACGGCGACGACGGCCGCGGATGGCGCCTGCGAACTTCGCGGTGGCGCAATACCGGCATTCGCCATCCGTGTGTCCAGCACGGACCACGTGACGACGGTCGTCACGGACGTCCGCTTCGGCGTCGTCAACCCGCTGCAGATCGTCGTGCGCAGCGGCGCGACGATCGTCGGTCGCGTGACGCCGGTGGAGGCACTCGCGGACCTTCGTGAGATGGCCGGCGTGCCGCGAACGGGGCCGCTCGACGAGCGGCAGGCGCGGCGGGCGCCGAGCGTGCGCGTGCAGCGATCAGCGTCGCATCGGAGCAGGCTTTCGCCGAACGACCGCGAGCGCTCGTCCGCGATCACCGAGGACGGGACGTTCGCGATTCACGGGATCGAGGCGGGTACGTGGGAACTGCAAGTGACGACTGCTCGCGATCTGGGCGGCGCGTCGCTGCCGATGCGTCCGATCGCCCGCACCGAGGTCACGCTGGCCGCCGACGAGACGAAGGACGTCGTGCTCGACATCTCGGATCAGCGGTTCGGACGATTGCGGGCAACGGTCCTGCTCGACGACGCACCTCACCACGGCAACGTCCAGATGCTGCACGTCGACGGCTCCGTGAGCTTCCCAGTGACGACCGACGCGGCCGGGCGCTTCGAATCACTCTTCGCGCCGGGTCTGTGGTCGGCGGCCCCGAGCCGTGCACTCGCGTCGGGACGATTCACGGAGTTCACCGCGCCGGAGATCGCAACGGTCGCGCCGGGCGAGGTCGCGCAGGTCACGTTCCGCGCGCGTTCGGCACACGCGAAGGTGCGCGTGCTGCGCGCCGACGGTGCGCCGGCGTTCGGCGTTCGGATGTCGGCGCTTGCCATCGGGAGTCGCAAGAGCGGGCGCATCGGCACGACGCTCGCGGACGGGACGCTCGAGATCGGTCTCGCGCCGGGGACGTATCAGCTGATCGCGGAGATGCCTTCCCTCGACGCGCACCGGCTCGGCGAGATCACGCTGCCGGCCACTGCCGAAGTCGTTCTGCGGCTGCCGGAGTGAAACGTTGGTGCCTGGCACCTTCGTTTCACTTTCCGATGCGAAGTGAAACGAAAGTGCCTGGCACCTTTGTTTCACTTTCCAACGCGAAGTGAAACGAAGGTGCCAGGCACCTTTGTTTCAGTTCGCGCACCATGCGAACGGCCGCGCGGCCGTCGCCGTAGGGGTTCTGCGAATGCGCCATCGACGCGTAGGCGCGGGGGTCGTCGAGCAGAGCGGTCGCCGCGGTGACGATCGCGGTGCGCGACGTGCCGACCACGCGAGCCGTCCCCGCCGCGACTCCCTCCGGCCGCTCGGTGCTCTCACGGAGCACCAGCACCGGCTTGCCGAGCGACGGCGCCTCCTCCTGCACGCCGCCGGAGTCGGTCAGGATCAGGTGCGACGCCTGCATCGCCGCGACGAACTCCGGGTAGTCGAGCGGCGCGACCAAGCGCACGTGCTCGACCCCCGCGAGAACGCGTTCGACGACCTCGCGCACCTGTGGGTTCGGGTGCACCGGGAACACGACCTCGACGTCCCCCCGCGCCGCCAACTCGCGCACCGCCTGACACACCTCCGCCATCGGCGCGCCGAAGTTCTCCCGCCGATGCGCCGTCACGAGCACCAGCCGCCGCCCACCGACCGGCGCGAACGCGCTGACGTCGACTCGCTCCCGCGCCCACAGCAGCGCATCCACGACCGTGTTCCCGGTCACGACGACGCGCGCCGGATCGACACCCTCGCGCAACAGATTCGCGCGCGCAGCCTCCGTCGGCGCGAAGTGCCACGCCGCGAGCCTGCCGGCGACGACGCGATTCATCTCCTCGGGGAACGGCGACCCCAGATCCCCCGTGCGCAATCCGGCCTCGACATGCGCGAACGGCACACGCCGATAGAACGCCGCCATCGCCGCCGCGAGCACTGTGCTCGTGTCCCCCTGTGCCATGACGACTTCCGGCGCCTCGCGCGCGAACACCTCGTCGAGCCGCGGCAGCATCCGCCCCATCAACCCTGCCAGCGTCTGCCCCGGCTCCATCAGGTCGAGGTCGACGTCCACCGGAACGTCGAAGAACGCGAGGATCCGATCGAGCAGCGCCCGGTGCTGCGCCGTCACGACGACGCGCACGTCGACATCCCCCTCCTCACGCAGCGCGTGCACGACCGGCGCCATCTTGACCGCCTCCGGTCGCGTGCCGATGACTGCGACGACCTTCGTCCGCGCGCTCACGACCGCACCCCGACGCGCCGCAACAGCGCGCGCCACGGCGAACGGTGCACGTGCGACAGCGTCCCGCCGTTCAGCAGCAGGAACGGCACCGGACAGCTCCGCATCTCCCACACGTATGCCGCCGTCGCTCGTGCATACGCGTCGACCCCGTCGACGAACGCCTGCTCCCCGCTGACCGCGTCGACCGCGCTCCCGCCACCGCTCGGCCGCAGCCATCGCTCCAACCCATTCCCCTCCGCCGCCAGCCGCGCGAACACGCGCCCGACCGCCTCCGGCAGCCACACCGTCCGCGCATCCGCGAAGCGTCCCCGCCACTGCGGCGCGAACCGATACACGGCGCGCGTCCCCGGCACGCGCAGCGCGACGATCACCCCGCCGCGCAATCCCGCACGCCCGTCGAGCCACGTCGCGTAGCCGTCGAGAAGGTCTTCGAGCACCGCGAGTCCGTCGCGCCACGCCACCGCCAACCGCTCCGCGCGCACACCGGCACCGAGCGTCTGCCAGTCGGCACGCAACGACGTGATCGACGCGACGAACGCGCGCCCTCCCGCCGCGACGACACCGTCGGCCGACGCGAGTTCGACGTTCGCCGTGATCCCGTTCAACAGGCACAGCGCCGAACGCGTGCGCATGACGCCGCGTCGCAGCGCGAACGCCGCCAGCACGGCGCAGCACGCCTCGATGTTCCAGACGACGCGTTCGACGACCGTCTGCCGCACCTGGCGCTCGTCGCCGGTCGCGACGTCGCGCATCTGCCGCACGGCGAACAGCGTCGGCAGCGAGGCCATCCGATCGGCGCCGATCGCCCACGGCATGTGCAGGAACGTCCGCGGCAGCGGCCACGCGCGCCGTCCACGCCGTCCGCCGACACGTCGCCAGTCGACCCCGGAGCCGAACACGGCGACGAGGTCGACGTCCGAGATCCCCGGCGCGCGGCACGAGCCGATCTCGAACACCTGCTGGGCGCCGATCTCGCGGCACCACTGCGTCACCTGGTCGCGGTCGCGCCGGTACTCGTCCCGATCGATCGGCGTCACGTCGTCGATCCATTGCGGAGTCGTCACTTGCATGTCGTCACCTTCGTCGTCTCCACGGTCGTCGCCGCCGACGCCCACAGCCAACTCGCGTGCTCGTGCGCCATTCGCAGCACGTCCGCCGAACCGATTCGCCGCACCGACGCGAGCCGTCGCGACAGCCGCGGCACGAGCGCATTGCGCAGCGC
>JAEYTU010000355.1 GCA_023433825.1 Planctomycetota bacterium | reverse complement strand
TGTCCGGCGCTCGGCGGTGACCTCGGTCAGGGTCTCGCCTTCGATCGATCAAGGCCCTCGATCCTAAGCTGTCGTCTCGTAAGCACTTGTAACGGGCGCGCCGGGTCGGGGAACCTTGGTCGGGTTTCATTGCACGGGAGGGTTCCGTGGGTAGGCGCAAGCCACATCTCTTCGAATTGCTCGGCCGACGGACGGACGAGCCGGCGCCTTCGCGGCGCACTCGCAACGACGGTTCTGCGCGCGACCGGGACGACGGTCGGGACACGCAGCACTCGGTCGTCTCGGACGTCGGTCAGCGCCTTCGCAGCTTTGCCGATGCGGTGTTCGCTCGGGCCTCGGCCGGCAAACGATCGCCAACCGCGAAGGCGCGGAAACCGGTGGCTCGCGCGGAGGAACCCGGTCGACGTTGGAACCTCGGGTCACCGACGTTGGCCGGTGTCGTCTGCGGCGCGTTGCTGGTCGGATTCGGCCTCGGCTCGTGGTTCACGAAGCCTGCGTCGGCGGCGTCGGAAGACCTGCGGATGGCGGGCGCCTCGTCGAACGGCGCATCCGAAGGTGCGACGCCCCGCGGTCCGGCGCCGCGGACGTTCCCGGACGACGCGAGCGGTGGGAACGCGGCCGGCGATCCGGCATCCGGCGCACCGATCACGGTGCCCGAGAAGTTCCTCAGGAAGCACTCGAAGTCGTGTTACTCGTTGCTACAGTTCTCGCCCGCTCAAATCGGCTCTGCGGTCCAGGTCGCAGAGTTCGTCGCGAGCGAAGGCGTCGACCACGTGCGCATCGTCCGGGCACAGACCAAACTCGCGGAGGAAGTCTTGCTCGTCGTCGTGCACGCACCCGACGGCGACGACACCCATGGGGTCGCTGGCCGGCGGGCACTGGTCGATCGCCTGAAGAAACTCGACACCCGAAACCTGGCTTCCCGATCCGTTGCATTCAGCACGATCGCGGCACGACTCGACGATTCGCTGGCGAAGTTGCGACCCGAGGCCGTGCTGACGGTCTCCAACTGAAGCTCTCCCATCGAACGTCGTCGCGACGCCGCGACGACGTTCCCTGAGTTCCGAACATGTCGATCCATACCAGTCTGAAGATCTCCGGTGCGATGCGCGGTGAGCGCAACGTGTGGACCCGCATGGAGCGCATCATGGCGCTGAAGAAGGTCGGCAAGTGGAAGGACGGCGACGCCGTCGAGGCCCTGCCGAAGGTGCGGACGCGCTTCAAGGCGAAGACCAAGAAGCAGATCAAGGAAGAGTCGGCGACGCCTGCGGCGGCCGCTGCAGCGCCGGCGGCCGGCGGCAAGGCCGCACCTGCCGCGGCGGCGAAGCCGGCAGCGAAGGCCGCTCCGGCAGCGAAGGCTGCCCCGGCCAAGCCGGCCGCGAAGAAGTGATCCGAACCGGACCGTGACCCGAGGCGGCACGGCCCCCGGATCCCGCGCACCGCTCGTCGAGATCTTCCATTCGATCCAAGGCGAAGGTCGCTTCGTCGGGCAGGCGATGGGCTTCGTCCGCGTCGCAGTCTGCCCGATCCGTTGCCGCTACTGCGACACGCCGCACAGCTACACGGCGGCGGCGACGTTCCCGGTTGGCGACGGTGCGACGCGCCGCGACGAGCGCAACCCGGTCAGCGGCGCGACCGCGGCCCGTCTCGCGTTGGCCTGCGAGCGTGCGAGCACGTTCGGAACGGCGCGCATCCGCGCCGTCTCGTTGACCGGTGGTGAGCCGCTCGTCTACCCGCAATTCGCGCTCGAACTCGGCACCGAGTTGCGCGCGAACGGCGTTCGAATGCACCTCGAGACGGCGGCGCTCGACCCCGACGCACTGGCGACCGTCTTGCCGGTCGTCGATCACCTCAGCGCGGATTGGAAGTCACCGGCGACGTTGACGTCCGGCGATCCGACCGCCGCCAACCTCGCCTGCGTCGCACTCGCGGCGGCCGGGTCGGCGACGATCGACGTCAAACTCGTGCTGACCGCCGACGTGACGCTCGATGCCGTCAGAGACGCCGTTTCGAGGCTGCACCCGCATCGTGCTCGGGTGCTGCTGATCCTGCAGCCGGTGACCCCGTTCGGCGCCGTCACGAGCCGCGCGCCAACCGCCTTGGTCGCCGCCGCGCATCGGCATGCCAGTGCCGAGGGCTTCGACGTCCGCGTCGTGCCGCAGTTGCACAAGCAACTCGGCGTCGAGTGAGCGAGCCGCGCCCCGGCGACGAGCGTTACCGTCTGGCGCCGTTCCGCTACGAACCAGCCGCCATGACCCGCATCGAACTCCTCCGCCACGTGCGATTCGCGTTGGCGACCGTCCTCGTGTGGATCGGGTGCGCAACGGTCGGCGTCGCGCAGTCGACCCCGAACGCGCCCCCGACCCAATGCACGGCATGCGCCGGTCGCGCGGAGATCGCGTGCAAGAAGCACGGCAAGGACGGCGAGATCGAAGTCGGTGTCGTTCACTGCAGTGTCGCCGCCGACTGCAAGGCGTGCGGCGGAACGCTGCGGACCGATTGCCGCGCGTGCGTCGACGCAGCCGTCGACGCGAGTGCGCTGGCACGTCGCGCGCTCGTGCAGGACTGGTTGCGCGCGCGGCGCACGTCGGTCGATGCCCTCAGCGACGGCAAGACGCCGCTGCTGCACGCGAAGACGGCACACGTCGACATGACGTTCTCGATCCGGCCCCTGACCGTCGGACGAACGCGTCTCGACACGCACGAGGCGATGCATCTGTACCTGCGCCGCGTCGACGAACTGCGGACGCTGTTCATGAAGACGTTCGAGTTGACGGACGCGGACTTCACGGCGCGCCTGCAGCTGTTCCTGTTCGCCGACGCCGTCGACCATCAGCGGATCTCACCGCACGTCGCGAACGGCGGCGGAACCGGGATCAGCCGAAAGTGGATGGGTGTCCAAGCCGTGCTGAGCCTGTACCACGACCAGCGGACGATGCCCGGCGACGAGGGCCTGCACCGCTCGATCGTCCACAACGTGACGCACCTGCTGTTGTCGAACGTGACGCCCGAGTACTGGCTCGGCAATCGGAAGTCCGGGTGGGTCGACGAAGGTGTCGCGCATTGGTTCGAAGACCTCGTGACCGGGAAGTGCACGAACTACTGCTACGAGGAAGTCGCGCTGACTCCTGGTGCAGGCTTCAAGGGTGGGCGTTGGCGCGTGCCGATCCGTCGGCTCGTCGATGGCGTCGGCGGCAAGCTGCGGCCGTTCGCCGAACTCGCGACGAAGAACACCGACCAACTCGACTGGCAGGACCATGCGCACGCGTTCGCCTGCGTCGACTTCCTGATTCGCACCTACGGCGGCAAGGCGTTCGCCGGGATGGTGCGCGACTTGAAGCGCGATCTCGCGACACGGGATGCGATCGAGAAGGCGTTCGGGTTGACGATGTTGACGTTCGACGAAGCATTCGCGAAGTACGTGAAGGCCAACTACCCGCTGCAGGAGACGGTGCGATGACGCGACGGAAGGTGGGTGTTCGCTGTGCCCTCGCATTCGCCCTCGAGCTCACGTGCGCGACACCGGCGGTAAGTCAGGTCATCAAGCAGGACCGGCGGGACTACGCGTTCGTGTGCATGCTGCGGCGCGAACTGTTCCCGCTGCTGCGAACGTGCGAACGCGACGTCCGTGCCGACGTGACACGGATCCTCGCCGAGCGCAGCGAGGGCGATCCGTTGGCGCTGCTCGCGCGGGCGCGCGCGCGACTGATCGGTCGCGAACCCGGGAGCGAGCTCGACGAGGACGCGCGGTTCCGCCACGCCTTGCAGCTGTATGCGATGCCGGAGGTCGTCGACCCGGACGAGTTCTCCCACCTCGCGGTGACCGTCCGTTTGACGACGCGTCGCACGAAATCGGCGGCGGCTCGATTCGTCGTCGAACTGGTGGACGGCGACGACCGAGTACTCGGGACGCCGCACGAGATCCCCGCCGAACGCAGTGGCATCGACGATCTACTCGCCTACGCCGCGCACGTCCCGATCCCGATCGGAACGGACCTGCCGACCGGGAAGCGGTTGCTCGCCCGCCTGTCGACGCAGATCGGCGACGCCGTGGCGCCGGCGGACGAACGTCCGGTGCAGGCCGGGTTCGTGATCGTTCCGAGCTTCAAGGCGCGCGCCGATGCGTTGTTCGCGGACCTGGCGAAGGTCGGAAGCGACGTCGACCCGATCCATCAGGCGAGTGCCGTCGGACTCGTCGCCGCCGTCGATCGCGTCTACCGCGGCGAGCCCGACTTCGGGTTCCCGTTCCGACTCGCGGATCTCGAGCGCGCCGAAGCCGCCGTCGCGACG
>JAEYTU010000333.1 GCA_023433825.1 Planctomycetota bacterium | reverse complement strand
CGGTGGGACTGTCTGGCGGCGCGCGGGCCGACGTTCGACGGCGTGCTGCTCGATCGTTCGGCGATCGCCGGCGACCGCGAACCGCTGATGACGCAGTTGTCGCAGAACCTGCTGCACGGGGGCCGGGTCGTCGATGCGCGTTCGGGCGAGACGCTGGCCGTGTGTCGCAACGCGAACGACGAAGCCGCCGCCGACGAAGGCGCCGCCGCGCCGCTGGTCGTCGGCGGCTACGCCGATCTGTTCGTCGGCTGCCGTTCGGTGCTCGAACTCGGCGCCGGCGTCGGTCGATTCCTCGACGCGCTGCACGTCCGCGACGTGACCTCGCACGGTGTCGAGCAGGACACTGCCCTCGCCGCGCTGGCCGTCGCGCGCGGCCACGACGTCCACCATGGCGGGCTCGGGTGGCTCGCGACGCGGGAGGCGCAGCACGACGGCATCTACGCAGGCAATTTCGTCGAAGCGCTGTCGCAGGACGAGTTCGTGCTGTTGCTCGAAGCTGCGCGTGCGGCGCTGACCGACGGCGGGCGACTCGTCGTTCGCGCGCGGCGCGACGCACCCGTGTTCGCGTGGATCGGCGAGCACGGTGCAGCGCACGGCTTCGCGCGGACGCTGCGCGGGTCGGTTCCGGGCGATGCCGTCGACACGTTCACGGTGTCGATCGCGAGTGCCGGGACCGGCCGCAGCCCGGATGCGAGTCAGCTCGCGGCGATGGACGCCGTCGACCTCGAGACGGCGTCGCTGCCGATCCACGCGCCGGTGGCGTCACCGTTCGACCTCGAACGCTTCGAACGCCGCGTCCACAGCCAGGGTGGCGAGGACGGGATCCTCGCAGCGATCTTCGATCGGATCGGCACGGCCGGCCGGCGGTACGTCGAGTTCGGCTGCGGCGACGGCGTGCAGTGCAACACGGCGGCGCTGCGTCGGCAGGGGTGGCGGGGGCTGTTGATGGACGGCGAAGTGAACCCCGGTGCCGAGGACGCGGTCATTCATCAGGCGTGGATCACGGCCGAGAACATCGAGTCCCTGCTCGACGCGCACGCCGTTCCGCACGAGATCGACCTGATGTCGATCGACGTCGACGGCAACGACTACTGGGTCTGGCGTGCGATTCGCCGCCGACCGCGCGTCGTCGTCGTCGAATACAACGCGAACCTCGGCCCATCGCTCGCGCGCACGATTCCGTACGACCCAGCGCACCGTTGGGACGGTTCGGACTTCTACGGCGCGAGCCTGGCGGCGCTGGAGAAGCTCGGGCGCGAGAAGGGCTACACGCTCGTCTGCTGCAACACGGCGGGCGTCAATGCGTTCTTCGTGCGCGACGACCTCGTCGGTGCGCCGCGCCGCAGCGTCGCGGCCGTCTACCGACCGCCGAACTACTGGTATCGCGGTGCGCGTCAGTTCCCGGATCTGTCGCGCGCGTTCGTCGACGTCTGAACGACGATCGTCGGCACGGCGACGTCGACGACCTCGATCCGGCGCAGCATCGTGCCGCTCTTGCGTCCCCACAGGATCGTCTCGCGCGCGAAGCGCGGCAGATCGCCGGCGAAGTCCGGCTGGCGCGCGGCGACGACGGTCGGCTCGCGCCGCAGTGCGATCGGCTCGGTCGTGAACAACGCCTCGAACCACTGTGCGACGTTGTGCTCGAACTGCGCGCGCGTCTCGACGTCGCCGTCGGGTCGCGGGATCGTCATGCTCTGGAAGCGCACGACTTCGTCGAGTTCGTCGAGTGGCACGTCGATGCCGCGTGCCTCGAGGAAGTCGACGACGACGTCGCGCAGCTCGGCATAGAACGCGTCGAAGTCCTCCGACAGCCGCAGGAAGCAGGCTTCCTCGTCGTCCCAGTAGATCTCGCCATACGCGGGCATCGGGCACCCGCGGCCGTGGCCGTCGAGCAATGCGTCGACCTTCGCCTCGAAGCGCGCGATCTCTGCGGCGAGCAGCGGGTACTCGTCGCGGTCGAACGCCGCCGACGCGATGTGCGTCAAGAACTCGGAATGACGCAGGCCGAAGCGGTCGACGAGCCACGCGAGCACGTGGAAGCCGAGCTTCAGGCTGTGCATCGTCATCGTGACCCACGAGAAGACGAGCGCACGGCGCCAGTCCGCCGGCGGCATCGCGTCGGTCGCGACGACGATCTCTTCACGCTCGGCGACCCAATCCGGTGTCCGGATGCGTCCGTGGATCTCGTGCAATGCGACGACACGCGTCTGGATGCCGAACTTCGCCAGATAGTCGGGTGCCGCGAGGTCGGTGTTCGGGAACACCTGGCAGATGTACATGAACAACTGATTCTTCAGTCCCGAGCCGAGCACGCGGTCGACGCCGTCGATCCACGTCTGCAGCGTCTCGCCGGGCAGGCCGAGGATCAGCTCGGTGTAGACCGGCACACCGCTGTCGTTGAACTTCCGCTGCAGCTCACGCGCGCACTCCAGCCTGATGTTGTCGCGCTTGATGTTGCGTTGGACGTCCTCGTCGACGCTCTGGTAGCTGATCGTGATGCCCTTCTCGAGCCCGTGGTCGTGGAAGAGCTTGCCGATCGCGAAGATCTTCTCGTCGGTGTTCTTGCCGTAGCACGTGCGGAACTTGTGCGGGAAGCCGGTGCGCTGCTTCGTCGCGACCAGGTACTCGGCGATCTCCATGTCGCGCCGGTGCATGCCGAAGTTCGAGTCGGCGTTGAACACGTAGCGGATCTGGTGCTCGGCCATCCAATCGATCTCGGCCTTGACGCGCTCGATGCCGTGGAAGCGGTACTTCCGGCTCATCCCGCCCTTGCCCCAATAGCAGAACGTGCATTGGAACGGGCAGCCGCGATTGGTCTCGACGATCGCCTGGAATGCGAGCTCCGGATGCGCCGTGAACAGGTCGTCGAACAGTCCTTCGAGATACGGCGACGGATACGCGTCGAGGTCGCGCGCGAACGGCGTGTCGACGTCGCAATGACGGACCTCGCCGGTCGGCGTGCGCCACGACGTGCCGACGACGCCGTCGAGGTCGACGTCGCCGGCGCCGGTCGCGGCGGCGAGACGTTCGAGCACGTTCGTGAACGGCGTCTCACCCTCGCCGCGGACGGTCACGTCGATGAATGGGTACTGCGCCAGGAACGCGTCGGGGTGATGCGGGACGCTCGCGCCACCGAACACGATCAGGCAGTCGGGGTGGCGGCGTTTGACGGCCTCGGCGACGCGCAGGCTGAGCTCGGCGTTCCACATCAGCATCGAGAACGCGGCGACGCTGGGCGCCTGATACCGGTCGACGATGCGTTCGAGCTTGTCGTTGTGGAACAGGAACGGCGCGAACGCGAAGTGTTCGCGGACGACGTCGGACGTCTGCGCGTTCGCCTGCAGCAACCCCGAGACGAGAGGCAGATAGGTCGACCCGTTCATCAACAGGTTGAACTCGCCGAGCTGAACGTTGCGCTTGTTTGCCATGGTCATCCCCTGCCGATTGCCGCTGCGCTCGCGCCGAGGCGCGCGAGCAGACTCCGCCAGAACACGTCGTGGCCGAAGAACGCCTTGACGCGTGCGTGGCCGGAGGCCGCGATCGCGCGACGTTCGTCGTCGTGAGCGAGGTAGTGGGCGCACTTGGCGACCAGGTCCTCGTAGTCGTGGAACACGACGTAGTGCTCGCCCGGCGTCAGGTAGGCGCCGAGGTGGTGATTGACGTCGCACATCAGCATCGCGCCGCAATGCAGGATCTCGAAGACGCGGCCCTTGAGCTGGCGCACGGCGTCCTTCGTCAGTGCGAGCGAGATCTTGGAACGTTGATAGACGCGTGCGTACTCGGCGACGGAGAGCGCGCGCGTCGGATCGGCGGCACTCGTCTTCGGCATCGCGACCTGGATCCGCGTCTCGCGCTCGAGGCGCGACACGAACGCCTTGCGCTGCGCCAGGTAGCGGACCTCGCCGACGAGGCTGACGTCGATGTCGCGTGTCAGACCGGGATCGCAGAAGTGCACCGGGTTCTTCGGCGTGAAGATCGGCCACGCATTCGGCAGTTCGAAGTCGTTGCCGTCGAGCACGACGTTCAAGTCGGCGACGCGCCAGTACTCGGGGGTGTCCTGACTGATCTTCTTGTCGAGCCAGAGGAACGCGACCTTCGTGCCGGTCGCGCGGATGCGCTGCAGCAGTTCGACGCTCGGATTGGCCGGGCTGTGGTAGTGACACGTCACGGCGAGGACGTGCGCGTTGACGCCGTCGGGACGCCGTAGTTGCTCGAACGGCAGCGGGCGGCCCTCGTGACAGCACTCGTCGTAGTGAACGACGTTCCACGTCGCCTGGCCGGTCGCCGCGAGGGTCGCGACGAGATTGTCGAGATTGATCGACAGCCCGGACGTCCCGTAGTCGTGCGTGTACTTCTCGATCAGGAACGTCACGTGGACGCGCGCGCGCGGCGTGCAGACGAGCACGACACCGCCGTCGGCGGCACGGGTCGCCGTTGCGACGTGATCGGGTGACCACCGCAGCAGCGCGTCCTGGATGTCGGCGACGTCGCGCAGACCGCGCGACGTGTCGAGACGGATCGCGACGAGACCGTCACCGCGGCTGGCCCAGAACATCGTGT
>JAEYTU010000265.1 GCA_023433825.1 Planctomycetota bacterium | reverse complement strand
CCCGGGCACATGTTCCACGAGCGCGCCGAGGGCGTGCGGACGCTGCGGTTCCACTTCGCCGTGCGCGACGACGTCCTCGACGACGCGTGCCGCAGGCTCGCGAGCCTGCGCACCTGACGTCGAAGTGAAACGAAGGTGCCTGGCACCTTTGTTTCACTTTCCGCGACGAAGTGAAACGAAAGTGCCTGGCACCTTTGTTTCACTTTCCGCCGGCCGCGCCGTCGTCCTTGCCGCCCTGCTTCTCCAGCGCCTCGACGCGGCGCGTCAGCTTCGCGACCTCGCTGCGCAGCCGAGCGAGTTCCTGCGCGTCGGTCTTCTCCATCGGCGGTGTCGGGCGATCGATCGCCTCGATGTGCTCCAACACGCGGGCGACGTCGCGCGCGAAGCCGAGCACGACGATCGAACGCATCGACGTGCTCGTCAGGTTGATCGGGAACGGGTGACTGCCGTGGCCCACGAAGAACGGCCGCAGGGAGTTCACGAGTGCAACCGGATTCGCATGCTGCAGCTCGACGGTGACCGTCACCGGGAGCATCAAGTTCGGTCGCGCGCGCACGGCCGCCGGCGACCATGTGACGGCGCGCATCGAGACGTCGGCCCGCTTCGACCCTGACAGCAAGACCCACTCGTAGACGCCGCGGTCGGCATCCAGCGCCGTCATCGCGAAACCTCGCGACGCGGTCAGTTGCGACAACAGGTCCTCGGCCGCGTTCGCGTCGAGCGACATGCGCCGCGGCAGCGTGATCCGCGTCGACGGGATCGCCCCGAGCTCCTTCTCGTCGATCAGGTGCGTGCGTCCGAGGAACTCGCCGACGTCGACGACGAGTCGGCTGAGTTCGTGCTCGCCCGCTTCGAGGACGAACGACTTGGCGGGCGCCGCCGGATCCTGGCTGCGCAGCGATGGCGCGGCGAGAAGACCGACGAACGCGAACAACGGCGCAACTGCGGAAACTGCGTGCTTCATGGCGACTCCTTGGTCACTCGCTCCCGAGGACGGCGCGGTTGGACGGTGTCGTCGCGACGTTCTTCCGAACGAGTCCAACGAGTGCCTGTCCGGGACGTGGTGACAACCGGGCGTCGGCGGTCCAAGGCACGAGCTTGCCGGAGTGTGCGACGAACATCGGGACCGCGTCCGGACCGTACAGATCCCGCCACGAGGCGAAGTCGAACTTGTCGGTCAGCGGCGTCGACTTCACGGTGGCACCGTCTGCCAGCAGTTCTTCGAGCGCGTCGAGCGACGCGTCGGTCGAGAACAGCACGCGACCGAGCATCTCGTCGGGGATCGCTCGCCGCTTGCCGTCGGGCGCCATCGCCGGTGCGAGCTGATAGACGTCGTGCGTGCCGAACAGATCGCCGAAGCGCAGCACGGCGAGTGCGTTGACTTCGTCGTTCGTCGTCATCGCGAACATGCGGCCGATGCCGCCGAGATCGATGCGGTCCAGCAACTCACGATCGAGCGCGTTGCCGTGATGTGCTTCGAGCTTCGCCATCCGTGCGGCCTGCACGTGCGATCGATTCGTGTCGACGAGCACCACGCGAATGCCGGCGTCCTGAATCGCGCGTGCGATCTCGCGCGCCGCTTGGTGAGCGCCGACGACGAGCACGCCCTGCGGATCCGGACTCGCCAGCCCGAGCCGCCGCGCGAGCGGGCCGGCCGAGAGTCCGTAGAACATGACCGTGCCGATGATGACGACGAACATCGCGGGCACGAGCGCGGCAGCGTCGGGATCGCCGGCCTCCTGGAGCCGCAGCGCGAAGATCGACGCGACCGACGCCGCGACGATCCCGCGCGGCGCGACTCCGGCGACGAACACGACGTCGCGACGCGGCATCTTGGTGCCGATCGCCGACAGCCAGACCGACAGCGGACGAACGACGAAGATCAGCACGACGACGAACAGCGCGCCGGGAAGCGCGACCGCGTGCAGATCGTCCAGATGCAGTCGCGCCGACAGGACCAGGAACAGCCCGGCGATCAGGATCACCCGCAGGTGCTCCTTGAACTCCAGCATCGGACGGATCGAGAACCGCTTCTGGTTCGCGACCATGATCCCGAGCACCGTGACGGCCAGCAGCCCGGACTCCGATTGCAGCGCGTTGCTGCCGGCGAACGCGCCGACGCCGAGCGCGAGCGACACCGACGGCTGCAGGTACTCCGGAACGAAACGCCGCGCGACGATCTCGATCAGCAGGCGCCCGGCGACGAAGCCTGCGACGCCGCCGACGACGAGCGTGCGCAACAGCACCGACAAGATGCCGCTCGCACTCGCCGAGTGACTGCCGGGAGTGATCGCCTCGAAGACCAGCACCGCGAGGATCGCACCGATCGGGTCGACGACGATGCCTTCCCACTGCAGCAGCGGACCCGAGCGGCCGGTCGGCCGAACGTGCCGCAGCAGCGGTCCGATCACGGTCGGTCCGGTCACGGTCAGGATCGCGCCGATCAGCAGCGCGAGCGTCCACGGGAAGTCGAGCACGTAGTGCGCGGCGATCGCGGCGCCGGCGAACGTCACCGCGACGCCGATCGTCAGCAGCCGGGTCAGCATCGAACCCGCGCCGCGAAGGTCCGCGAACCGCAGCGTCAGTCCGCCCTCGTAGAGGATCACGGCGACGGCGAGCGTGACGACGGGGAGCAGCAGTTCGCCGAGCAGCGCGTCCGGATCGAGCAGCCCGGTCACCGGGCCGGCCAGGATGCCGAGCGTCAGCAGCAGGACGATCGACGGAATGCGGAGTCGCCAGCCGGCCCATTGCGCGGCGACGCCGAGCACCAGCAGCGCAGCGAGGCTCGGGCCGACGGCGAGGTCGGCGAACGCCGTCATGCGCCCGCCAGCACGACCACGAGATCGTCGGCCTGCACCGGCGACTTCAGCACGGGGACGACCTCGCGGACCTTCCCGGGCATCGGTGCGCGTAGGACCGTCTCCATCTTCATCGCTTCGAGCGTCAACAACGGCTGCCCTTCGACGACGTCGTCGCCGGGAGCGCAGTGCACGCCGATGACCGTGCCGGGCATCGGTGCCGCGATCTGCGTCGGGTCGGTGCGATCGGCTTTGCGCCGCGTCTCGACGGCGGCGGCGAGCGAGCGGTCGCGCGTGACGACCTGCCGTGCCTGCCCGTTCAACTCGAAGAACACCGTGCGCGTCCCGTCGTCGTGCGGTTGGCCGACGGCGTCGAGCCGGATCACGAGCGTCTTGCCGGCCTCGATCTCGACCTGGATCTCGTCGCCGATCTCCATTCCGTAGAAGTAGGTCCGCGTCTCGAGCAGCGACACGTCGCCGTTGCGGCGCTGGAACTCGAAGTACTCGTCCATGACGCGCGGGTAGAGCGCGGCGCTGACGGTCTCGAACGGTTGCGGACGGCGCCCGAGTCGCTTCTCCAGCTTGTCGGCGAGGCCCTTCAAGTCGAACGGCGGCAACGTGTCGCCGGCCTGACCTTCGACGGCGGGTTGACCCTTCAACACCGCGCGGCGGATCTCTTCCGGGAACCCTCCGGGCGGGTTGCCGAGCAGCCCGCGGAAGTAGCCGACGACGCTCTCCGGGAAGTCGAGGTTCTTCGCATCGGCGATCAGCTTCGCGCGCGTCGCCGCGACCGTGTCGGCGAACTCGGCGCGCACCTGCAGCGTGCCGGACTGCACGAGGAAGATCGCGAAGTCGCCGACCATCTTGCTGCTCGGCGTGACCTTCGGGATGTCGCCGACGAGCTGGTTGACGGTCGCGAACGCCGTCTTGACGTCGTTCCAACGGTCGAGAAGTCCCATCGATGCGACCTGCGGCCGGAGGTTGCTGTACTGGCCGCCCGGGATCTCGTGGAAGTAGACCTCCGACGTGCTGCTCAGCAGCCCGGACTCGAATGGCGAGTACCAGTCACGCACGGTCTCCCAGTAGTCGCAGAGCGGCTGCAGCTGCTTGTTGCCGAGGCCGGTCTCGCGCGGACCGCCGCGCAGCGCCGCGACGACGGCGTTCATGCTCGGCTGACTCGTCATGCCGGCCATCGGCGCGAGCGCGACGTCGACGACGTGCACGCCGTGCGCGATTGCTTCGAGCAGTGCGGCGACGCCGTTGCCGCTCGTGTCGTGCGTGTGCAGATGGATCGGCAGTGACGTCGTCGCGCGCAGTCGATCGATCAGCATCCCGGCCGCGCGCGGGCGCAGCAGCCCGGCCATGTCCTTGACGCACAGGATGTGCGCACCGAGGTCCTCGATGCGCCGCGCGAGGTCGGCGTAGTAGTCGAGGTCGAACTTGACGCGATTCGGATTCGCGACGTCGCCGGTGTAGCAGATCGCGACCTCGGCGACCTTGCGCGTCGCGCGGATGCGCGCGATCGCGACCTTCATGCTGTCGAGGTCGTTCAGACTGTCGAACACGCGGAACACGTCGATGCCGGCCAGCGCGGCCTCGTCGACGAACGCCTCGACGACGTTGTTCGGGTAACTCGTGTAGCCGACCGCGTTCGCGCCGCGCAGAAGCATCTGGTGCAGCACGTTCGGGATCGCGCGCTTCAACTTGCGCAGCCGGTCCCACGGATCCTCGTTCAGGAATCGATAGGCGACGTCGAACGTCGCGCCGCCCCAGCTCTCGATGCTGAACAGCGCCGACGCCGCGTGCGCCGTCGCCTCGGCGATCCGCAACAGGTCGTAGGTCCGCACGCGCGTCGCGAGCAGACTCTGATGTGCGTCGCGCATCGTCGTGTCGGTCAGCAGCGGACGCTCCTGCCGCAGCAGCCAGCGCGCGAGTCCGTCGGGACCTTCGCGTTCGAGGATCTGCGCGGTGCCTTCCGGAATCGCGGCGTCGTTCGATCGCGGCACCGGCGCCTCGCGGCACGTCGACGGCAGGCGGCGCTGCGACTTCGCGACGGTCGGGTGGCCGTTGACGACGACGTCGGCGAGATATGCGAGCAGTCGCGACGCGCGGTCGCGCCGCGCCGGGAACTGCAGCAGCTCCGGCGTCTCGTCGATGAATCGCGTGTAGGTCTTGCCGAGTCGGAACGCCTCGTGTTGCAGCACGTTCTCTAGGAACGGCAGGTTCGTCTTGACGCCGCGGATCCGGAACTCGCGCAGTGCGCGCAATCCCTTCGCGATCGCCTGATCGAACGTCTTCGCGAACGCCGTCATCTTCGTCAGCAGCGAGTCGTAGTGCGGCGAGATCACCGCGCCGACGTAGCCGTTCCCGGTGTCGAGGCGAATGCCGAGCCCGGCGCCGCTGCGGAACGCCGTGATGCGGCCGGTGTCGGGCATGAACGAGTTCGTCGGGTCCTCGGTCGTCACGCGGCACTGGATCGCGTAGCCGCGCGGTTGGAGGTCGTGCTGGTCGAAGATCCCGATCTCCGGGCTCGAGAGCGGATGCCCTTCGGCGATCCGGATCTGCGCTTGCACGATGTCGATGCCGGTGACGACCTCGGTCACCGTGTGCTCGACCTGCAGGCGCGGATTGACCTCGATGAAGTAGTGCTCGTCGCCCTCGACGAGGAACTCGACCGTGCCGGCGTTGTGATAGTTGACCTCGCGCCCGATCCGCAACGCGTCCTCGTGCAGGCGGAGCCGAACGACCTCGGACAGGTCGGGCGCCGGCGCGATCTCGATGACCTTCTGGTAGCGGCGCTGCACCGAGCAGTCGCGTTCGTGCAGATGGACGAGCGTGCCGCACAGGTCGCCGAGGATCTGGACCTCGACGTGGCGAACGCGTTCGAGGTACTTCTCGAGGAAGACCGCTGCGCTGCCGAACGCGGCCATCGACTCCGAACTCGCCTGCGCGATCGCGTCGTCGAGATCGGCGGCCTTGCGGACGACGCGCATCCCGCGACCGCCGCCACCGTGCGCCGCCTTGACGAGGACCGGCGCATGCTCCTCGACGAACGCTCGCGCGCTCGCGCGTGCGTCGGCGCGCGAAAGGTCGAGCGCGAGTCCGGGAACGACCGGGACGCCGGCGCGGCGCGCGGCTTCGCGAGCCAGCACCTTGTCGCCCATCGTGCGGACGACGTCAGGACGTGGACCGATGAAGACGATTCCACGCGCGGCGCACGCGGTCGCGAAGTCGGCGTTCTCGGACAGGAACCCGTAGCCGGGGTGAATGGCGTCGACGTGCGCGTCGACGGCGATGTCGAGGACCTCGTCGATCGACAGGTACGCGGCGACCGGCGCCTTCCCGCGGCCGATCCGATATGCCTCGTCGGCCTTGTAGCGATGCTGACTGGTCCGGTCCTCCTCGCTGTACACGGCGACGGTGCGCAGACCGAGTTCCGTGCAGGCGCGGAAGACGCGGATCGCGATCTCACCGCGGTTGGCGCAGAGGACCTTGCGGAAGTTCGTCGTTTCCATGGGCCGGTGGTGCCGCGATGGGCGGCGTGGACGCGAAGGATCGGTGCCGGGAGTCGAGGGGGGGCGGCTCGTTCGTGAGCCGCGCCGAGGTGGCGCAGATGGTGCCGCATCGCACCGTGCCGGCGCCAGCGTGGCGGCGGCCAGCGGTCACGGTGGCAGCAGTCGTCGCTTGCCGTCGCGCGAGCGCTTCGGCGCGCCGGCGTCGCCGTCGGCGGTGGCATCCGGCGTGAAGTCGCGATCCCAGAGCTGACACGTGACCTGCTTGTGCTTCTGGTCGAGCCCTTCGCAGTAGTTCGTGTAGATGCACCGGCGAACGGCGGCGCCGAGGCCGAGCTCGACCTTGCGGAACCAATCGGGATCGGCGAGCGACTGGCGTGCTGCGGCGACGGCGTCGGCGGCGCCTTCACGCAGGATCGCCTCGGCCTGATCGAACGTGCAGATGCCGCCCGCCGTGACGACCGGCGTCGTGAAGCCGGCAGCGCGGATCGCACTGCGGATCGCCGCGGCGAGTGGGACGTTGCGGCCGAACGGTCCCCGCGCATCGCTGCGGACCGTCGGCATGCACTCGTGGCCGCTGCGACCGGTGTACGGGTACGCGGCTTCGCCGACGTTCGGCTGGCGTGCGTCTTCGAAGCGACCGCCCTTCGACACCGAGACGAAGTCGACGCCGGCGGCCGCGAGGCGCGCGGCGTACCACGTCGCGTCGTCGATTCGTGACCCGCCGTCGATGACCTCGTCGCCGAGCATTCGCAGACCGACGCAGTACGAGGTGCCGACGCGCTCCCGCGCAGCCGCGACGACTTCGAGCGGCAGCCGAATGCGACCCTCGCGGCTCCCGCCGTAGCCGTCGTCGCGGACGTTCGTCCGCGAGAGGAACGACGCCATCGTGTAGGCG
>JAEYTU010000227.1 GCA_023433825.1 Planctomycetota bacterium | reverse complement strand
CACGGCTACCAACTCGGCCGAACCGCGACGCCGTTCCTCGCGCAGAAGTGGGAGGAGGGCTGGGACCTGCCGCTCGCGGAATGGCGACGCCGCGTCGGATTGCCCGAGGTCATGCCGCCGATCGCGGCGGCGGGTGCGGCGCCGGTCCCCGGTCCTGCGCGAGGCGCGACCGAATGAGCCTGCCGCGCGGCATCCCGTCGTTCGACGAGTTCTGGCCGATCTACCTCGGGGAACACCGACGCGCCGGTTGTCGCGCGCTGCACTACGTCTCGGCCGTCGCTGCCGTCGTGTTGGTCGGATGGGCCGTGCACCGTGCGTCGCCGTGGCCGCTGCTCGCGATCCCGGTCGTCAGCTACGGGTTCGCGTGGATCGGGCACGGCATCGTCGAGCGCAATCGACCGGCGACGTGGGGCTATCCACTGTGGTCGCTGCGCGCCGAGTTCCGGATGACGTGGCTCGCCGCGACCGGTCGGCTGCGCGACGAGTTGGCGCGCGTCGGCATCCGGTCGCGCTGACGAGCGATCGCCTCACCGCCGGATCGGATCCGCCGGGCGCGCCGGCAGTGTCTTCGGCTGTTCGCGGATGGCCTGCAGGACGACCTCGATGCCCTTCTCCAGTTGCAGGTCGCGACCGGCGAGCACCGACTTCGGATCGTTCTGCACGTCGATGTCCGGCGTGACACCGACACCTTCGATCGTCCACGCGCCGACCGGCTCGGTGTTCGCGAACTCGGGGACGTTCACTTGCCCGCCGTCGATCAGTGTGCCGCGGTTCGTGATGCCGATGATGCCACCCCACGAACGCCGACCGACCAGCTTGCCGAGACCCGCGCGACGGAACGTCGCCGGGAAGATGTCGCCGTCGCTCGCGCTGTTCTCGTTCAACAGGCAGACCATGTGGCCGTGGAACAGCACGTTCGGGTTCGTCCCGGTGCCGTTCGTCCGTCCGTAGGTCATCAGCATGATCTCGCGTCGGAGCCGTTCGATCAGCATCTGTGAGACGTTGCCGCCGCCGTTGCCGCGCACGTCGACGACGAGTCCCTCCTTGCGGACCTGTGGGTAGAACCACTTGACGAACTCGTAGATCCCCTCGGCACCCATGTCGGGGACGTGCAGGTAGCCGACGCGTCCGTCGGTCGCCTTGTCGACGGCCTCGCGGTTGCGCGTGACCCACGCCAGGTACACGAGGTCGCGTTCGTCGGTGATCGGCTCGAACGTGACCTTCCGCGCGCCATCGAGCGTCGGTGTCGCGTTCAGCGTCAGCGTGACCGGGTGCGACGCGCGCCCGCGCAGCAGTCGATAGGGATCGTCGTTGCCACGCAGTTCGTCGCCGTCGATCGCGAGCACGTAGTCGCCGACGCGTGCATCGACACCGATCTGCGTCAGCGGCGAGCGGTACTTCGTCCCGTCGTTCTCGCCGCGCAGGATCGACGCGATCCGATAGCGGCCGGCGTCGGCGTCGAGCTCGAACCGAGCACCCGGCAGCGCGACCGGCACACGCGCCGGCTCGTGCCAGTCGCCGCCGGTGATGTAGGCGTGGCCGGCGTTCAACTCGCCGATCAGCTCGCCGATCACGTAGTTCAGGTCGCTGCGGTGACGGACGTACGGCAGCAGTTGGCGGTAGCGCTGGCCGAGCGCCTCCCAGTCGTGGCCGTGCATGTTCTCGGCGTAGAAGAAGTCGCGGAAGCGTCGCCAGACCTCGTCGTAGATCTGCCGCCACTCGTCCTCGGGAACGCGATCGACGACCAGTCCCGACGTCGGGATCCGCTTGCGGTCCTTCTCGCCGCCTGGCTTCGCATCGACGACGAACCATCCGCCGCTCTGGGCGAACATCAGCTTCTTGCCGTCGTGCGACAACGCGAATCCGCCGACGTTCTCGAGGAACATCTTCCGCTCGCGCTTGCCGATGTCGAACGTAAAGACCTCTGCGGGCCGGTCCGTGCCGCGGCCGTAGTAGAACGACGCGCCGCGCGTGACGAACAGGTGGCCGTCCCCGACGTCGAGACTCGTGTAGTTGTCGGCGTCGACCGGGACGCGCTCGACGCGATCGGCGAGGCCTTCGAGATCGATCCGCGTCGCCTTCGGCTCCGACTTGGCGTCGTCGCTCTTGTCAGACTTCGTGTCCGATTTCGTGTCCGACTTCGACGCGTCCTTCGTCTCGGACTTGGCACTGGCCGCCTTGACCTCGTCGGAACGCGGCGGGAACAACGGCGGCAGGTCCTTGCGCAGCGCGAGGACGAACACACCGGTGTTCCGGTCGAGCTGGTAGTTCCACTCGATGTTGCCGACGCGGGGTGCGAACTCGCGGTAGCCGAGGAAGAACAGCCGCTCGCCCTCGCGGTCGAACACCGGTGCGAACTCGTGCGTCAGCGGGCCGGTCACGCGATGCGTCGTCCCGTCGTCCCGCGACCACAGATGCAGCGACCGCAGCGCCGACGGCTCACTGAGGCTGAACGCGATCCAGCGACTGCACGGCGACCACGAGTAGTCGTGCAATTGCCCACGTTCTTCGTCGGCGACCATCACACGGGCACCGGTTTCGACGTCGACGACGTAGAGCCGACCGTCCTTGTCGGAGATCGCGATCGACGCGGAGTCGGGCGCCCAGTTCGGCGCGTAGAGCATCGCCTTCCCGTCGTCGGTGACCATCCGCGGCGCGCTCGCGCCGTCCTGCGCCGCAACCCACAGTTGCTCCTCGCCGGAGCGGTCGCTGACGAACGCGATCCACTTCCCGTCCGGGCTCCACGACGCGTGCTTGTCGTGGGCGCCTGACGAACGCGTCAGATTGCGCGTCGGTCCGTGTTCGACCGGAGCGCTGAACACGTCGCCCCGAGCCGAGACCGCGACGCGCTCACCGCCCGGTGACAGGGACATGCCGCTGATCCGGTCGGAAGCGTCGACGCGCGACGGCCGGCGGTTCAGGTCGTCGGTCGGGACCGTGATCGCGAGCTTCGTCGCCGTGCGCGTCGACGGCGCGAACACGTACAGATCGCCAGCCTGCTCGTAGACGATCCGGCCGTCGGGTGCCGACGCCGGCCAGCGAACGTCCCATTCGGTGCTGAACGTCTCCTGCGTCGTCGTCTTCGATGCGATGTCGTAGCGCCACAGGTTCAGGACGTCGGTGCGATCCGACGTGAACCAGATCAATTCGCCGACCCACATCGGATCGCGGTCGGTGCGCGGGTGGTCGGTGATCTGCACGACGTCGTTCGTGCCGAGGTCGTAGATCCACAGATCCTGGGCCCAGCCGCCCTGGTATCGCTTCCAGGTGCGGAAGTCGCGCGACAGCGGGCTGTAGCAGACCTTCGTCCCGTCGGGGGACAGCGTGCCGATCCCGCTGACCGGCATCGGCAGCGGTGTCGCGAGCCCGCCGGCGAGCGGCGCCGTGTAGAGC